>NZ_JBHSZV010000018.1:0-51136 GCF_042663045.1 Halobacillus seohaensis
AGTTAAGCTCTTCAGCGCCGATGGTAGTCGGGTCGATCCCCGTGAGAGTAGGACGCTGCCACGTCATTTATAAACCTTAGAAGTTAATCTTCTAAGGTTTTTTCTATGGTCAAAAATAAATAATAAATATATGATTAATAGTTTAGTGAAGCTAAATAATAGAAGAAAAAGTACAAAATGGTCGGTTTCTCTTGTTTTTATGAGTACATAAGTGCAATATACTAGGTAAATACAATTTTCCTGTTAAATTTATTTCCTTCAATAATTTTATGAAAAAGAGTATAGGATTCATAGATTAGGAGATACTAGAAGTAAATCAAACTTATTCTTTTAAAAAGAAGGATAGGTAAGGAGGCAGGGATTCTATGAAACACACTGAATGTTGCAGTATTTGTTCAAAGAAAACAGATAATGGTATTTATTTACTTCGGATTTATATTTGTTCTTCATGTGAGAAAGAAATGATTGATACGTCAACGGATGATCCTAAATATAAGTTTTTTGTTAAAAAGATGAATGAAGCCCATCGATCTATCATTCACTCATAGAATAATTCTAAATTACAGCTAACAAGGCTTGGAGAATTTTATCTCTAAGCCTTGTTTTTATGTAATTGCTTGTGCAACTAAAGCCCCGGATTGTTTATTAAGGGATAATGGTTGATGGGGAGGAAATTAAATCGCTTTCCGCGGACGAACCTTCGAGCTTCCTCTAGTCCAATTTTTCCGGTCGAGTAAGCGGGAGCCTTCATATGTGTGTGGGTCCTCACTCCTCACAGAACCGTGCGAGCGGTATTACCGCACACGGCTCTTCCTACTATCTTTCACAAAAATTCTGCTATCCTTGTCCGTTATGTTTCCATTACTTCTCTACCTCTAAGTGTAGGTAATGTGTTTACCTTCCAAGGTTGATAGCAGGTAACGGCCTTTTTTCCTCCATCAGAATTACCCGACTTCATTGGTACTACGCCGTTATCCGACTTCCTTTAGGCATTTGACAGTCCTCACTTTATTATCGCTTGTCAGTCATTACTCTTATCGAGACCTTAACCCTGTTGCTTTCTACGCTCCTGAACGCATCAGCCTTCCTAAATTCGAATTTCGGAGCTTTTCCCTTCAACCTTTTGGCTTACGGCCCATTACCTAGCTGTCTACGCTTAAAGACAGCTGTTACCAACTGCCCTCCAAGACTCGCTACGAGTGAATGGCTAGTTCTTTCTCGACGGGCATCCCACCCGCTATATGTTACGACCTATGCTCGGTCGCTCCAGGAGTCTCCTTTTTTCCTACCCTCCCTGCTTTATTTTTCACGAAAGGACCCAAATAGTGGGCTCTAAGATTCGTTGATGTTCCGTATCTACTATTCAAGGCAAGGGGGTCGGGGAAATGATGAGACTCCTGTGGGATTAGAGGACATGGTGAGACCCCGTAGCGAAGCGAGGAGGCTCACCGTACTCCCACGGAAAGCGAGTTATTTCCCCGACCTCCTTCTCCTCATACAGATGACGGAACAGCCATACAATCTCGGAATTGAGTCTTCCACTATTCCTCCCCTATAACACAATTAAAAAGTCGTGCTGATACGGCGGAATACATGATCGTGTTCAACTTGAAGAAATTGGTTGTCAGGAGTGGCTTTTTTTCTGCTAAATAATGTAGCATAGAAGCAGACTAATGTTAATAAAGGATGAGTAACAAAATGGTGGACCAACAAAATAAAACGCCACTTTACGATAAACTTATACAACATGGTAAAAAGCAACCTATTTCTTTTCACGTACCAGGCCATAAATTTGGCGATGTTTTCTCTTCTCGTGGTGAAAAAGCTTACAGTGAAATTTTAAAATTAGATGCTACAGAAATTACTGGACTAGATGATTTGCATGGAACTCATGGAGTTATTAAGCAAGCCCAGCTATTAGCTTCAGATTATTTCGAAAGTGATCAAACACACTTTTTAGTGAATGGAACTACGTCAGGAAATTTAGCTGCAATTTTAGCAACTTGTGGACCTGGTGAAACAGTAATTGTTCAGAGAAATTGTCATAAATCAATCATTCATGGCTTGGAGTTAGCTGGGGCTAAGCCCGTCTTTTTGATGCCTCAATTTGAAGAGACAACGAATCGATTTAGTCAAATAAATCCTAATATGATAAAGCAGGCATTCAAAGAATATCCTCAGGCACGGACTGTAATATTAACGTATCCTGACTACTTTGGGCGTGCTTATTCTATTAAAGAGGTGATTGAGGTAATTCATGCATTCCATGTTCCTGTAATTGTTGATGAAGCTCACGGCGTACATTTTAAGGTAGGCGCCCCTTTTCCATCCCCTTCTTTAGATGAGGGAGCTGATCTTGTCACTCAGTCCGCCCATAAAATGGCTCCTGCGATGACAATGGCTTCATTTTTACATATAAAGGGAGAGCGGATATCAAAATCAAAAGTGGCGTACTATTTGCAAGTCTTTCAATCAAGTAGCCCTTCCTACCCGATTATGGCTAGCTTAGACTTAGCTCGGTATTTTCTAAGTATGTATGAGGATACCCACAAGAATGAATTGATCTCCCATGTAAAAGAGTTGCGGGGGTTGCTGGATGAGAGTTCTGAGTTGTTTAGGGTTATGCCACTTACCTTAATGGATGATCCATTAAAAATTACCCTTTCCCCAACAGGACCTCATACAGGGTTTGAGATAGCCGAGTTGCTAGAAAGTCAGAAGGTGTACCCAGAACTTGCTACGTCCGATCAAGTATTATTAACAGTGGGGCTTGTTCCTTCCATAAAATTAAATTCTTTGAAAGAACGACTGTCGCAAGTGAATTGGGAATTAAAAAATAAGCAACACCATGGTACAATAAGATCAGAACAAATATCTTTTCCAATGTTGCAGACGTTGGATATGAATTATCAAGAGATGCAGCAAGGAACCCCGGTATTTGTGTTTTGGGAAGTGGCAGTAGATCGTATTTGTGCAGAGGCGGTAATGCCTTATCCTCCAGGTATTCCTTTAATTATGAAGGGAGAACGTGTGACGGAGAGTCATAAAGAAACTGTTCGATCTTTACAACAACAAAAGGCACATTTCCAAAATACAGCTATCGATCAGGGGATTTGGGTATTTTAAAGGAGAATGGTTGTGTGAAAGGACTTTTTGTAACGTTCGAAGGCGGCGATGGAGCCGGCAAATCTTCAATATTAAAAATGGTTGGTGAACATTTGACTGCGGAAGGCTTCTCGGTGCTAGAAACGCGGGAACCTGGTGGTATTGAAATTGCAGAAAGCATTCGCCATGTCATCTTAGATACTGCCCATACGAGTATGGATGGACGTACTGAGGCGTTATTATATGCGGCTGCACGAAGACAACATTTAGTAGAAAAAGTTATACCTGCTTTAAATCAGGGGAAAATTGTATTATGTGATCGATTTATTGATTCAAGTTTAGCCTATCAAGGTTATGCCCGTGGTTTAGGTATGGATGAAGTTTATAAAGTTAATCAATTTGCTATTGAAAACCGTATGCCAGATGTCACGTTATTTTTTGATATTCAACCTTCTAGAGGTTTAGAAAGAATTGCAAGCAATGATGAACGAGAAAAAAACCGACTGGATCTAGAGAAGATCGATTTTCATGAGAAAGTATATGAGGCTTATCTTCAGTTACTTCAACAGTACCCTGAACGTATGAAGACGATTAATGCTGATCAGAACATCGAGAGAGTAAAGGAGCAGGCGTTACTTACTCTTGATCCATTTTTATCTGCACGTAACGAAAACACACATTATTAAAGAATTTGATATAATAGTAAAAAATTAATAGGAGGTTTCTTTCTAATGAAGATGATCATTGCGATCGTTCAAGACAAAGATAGTAATCGCCTCACAGATAAATTGTCTGAAAATAATTTAAAAACAACGAAACTATCGACTACAGGTGGTTTTTTACGTGAAGGAAATACCACGTTTATGATTGGTTGCAACGATGATGAAGTGGATGATGCATTAGGCATCATTAAAGAAAATTGTAGTCAGAGAGATCAAATGGTAGCGCCAATATCACCTATGGGTGGAAATGCTGATTCGTATATCCCGAAACCAGTGAAGGTTGAAGTAGGAGGAGCTACCGTATTTGTGCTACCGATAGATTCATTTTTTCAGTTTTAAAAAGGAGCAACTCTCATGAAAATCTCACAAGATGTCCGCACCCAGTTAGAAGGAGCGAAACAACAACCTCAACTAAATACAAAGGGGAATAAAAGCTTTGATTCTTTGGTTCAATCTCAAACTAAACAACTTCAGGAAGTTCAATTGAACCAGTTGATGAAAAGCATTTCTACCCAAGGGGAGAGGGTGGCTCGCTTTCGGTCTTTCCGCGATCTTGCTAAGTATAAACGACTGATTAAAGACTTTCTGGAAGAGGCCGTGCAATTCGGATTGAATGTGAAGCAGAGTCACAGTTTTGACATGGATGGGCGAAGTCGGAAGTTAACGATTATCGAATCTGTCGATGAGCGACTGGCTGAATTAACCGATGCAATTATGGATCAGGAAAAGAAGTCGATTGATTTATTGGGCATAATTGGTGAAATCAAGGGATTATTAATTAATTTATACACTTAAGGATGGAATCATTATGTCATCATGGATGGATATAAAAGAGTTACAGCCCTTAGTGGCTCAAATGCTCACAAACAGTTTTAAAAAAGATAGGGTTTCTCATGCATACTTATTTCAAGGCGATCGAGGAACAGGCAAGCGTGAGATGAGTACATTGTTTGCTAAAAGCATCTTTTGTAAAGAGCGCGAGGAAGCAGAACCTTGTCAGGAATGCCGGGATTGTAAGCGAATTGATTCAGGCAATCATCCTGATCTCCATTGGGTTTCTCCGTCTGGTCAATCCATAAAAAAAGAACAAATTCTTGAATTACAAAAAGAATTTACTTATACAGGTTTAGAGTCTAATCGAAAAGTATATATTATTGTCGATGCTGACAGGATGACGGCCAATGCGGCCAATCGCCTATTGAAATTTCTAGAGGAACCGAGTCAGCAAACAACGGCCATGCTATTAACCGAAAATAGTCAGTCAATATTAGACACCATTCGATCACGTTGTCAGTTACTTGCTTTTCAACCTTTAAATCCCGAAAGAGTGGAGCAACAATTAGAAGCACAAGGAGTATCGACATCGAACGCAAAAATTCTTGCTTCGTTAACTAATAATTTAAAAGAAGCCGAGGAGCTAAATGACGATGATTGGTTTGCTAATGTGCGAAAATTAGTGATACAATTAATTGGAGTACTTCTCAACAAACCAAATGAAGGACTTTTATTTATCAACCATCAGTGGATGCCTCATTTTAAAGAACGACAGCAATTACAGATCGGCTTAGATGTACTAATGCTTTGGTTCCATGATTTGATTAATCAATATTTGGACAGGCAACAAGCAATTATATTTCAGCAAGAGAAAGAGAAAAGGGACCAGGCAGTTCTTAGGTGGTCGCGTCAATCAGCTGCTCAATCTTTATCGTTAATATTAGAGGCGAAGCGAAAAATAAATCAGAATGTCCATCCGACTTTAGTGATGGAACAGCTTACACTTCAACTGCAGAGGTGATTTTATAGTGATAGAAGTAGTAGGTATCCGATTCAAACAGGCGGGAAAGATCTATTATTTTGATCCGGGCGAATTAAAATTGACGACAGAAGATTATGTCATCGTTGAAACTGTCCGAGGGATTGAATTTGGAAAGATCGTCATTGCCAATCGAGAAGTTGGCGAAGAGGACGTCGTATTACCTTTGAAGAAAGTGATGCGTAGAGCTGAGGACAAAGATAAAATGTCTGTTGACGAAAACAAAGAAATATCCGAAGAAGCTTACCGTGTGTGTGGAGATAAGATACGTGAACATAAATTGGACATGAACTTAGTTGATGTAGAATATACATTTGATCGAAAGAAAGTCATTTTCTATTTTACAGCAGATGGTCGAGTCGATTTCCGAACACTCGTAAAAGACTTAGCATCTGTCTTTAAAACAAGAATAGAATTGCGTCAAATTGGAGTACGTGATGAAGCAAAAATGCTTGGAGGTATTGGACCTTGTGGGCGAATGCTTTGTTGCTCCACCTTTTTAGGTGATTTTGAACCTGTATCCATAAAAATGGCGAAAGACCAGAATTTATCGCTGAATCCAGCCAAGATATCTGGTTTGTGTGGTCGCCTCATGTGTTGTCTAAAATATGAAAATGATGATTACGAATCCGCTAAGCGTGAGCTACCAGATGTCGGTCAGAATATAGCCACTTCATATGGTAAAGGTAAAGTGGTCGGTCTTAATATGTTAGAGCGCCTGGTACAAGTAGAATTCCGAGAACAGGAACGTACACTCGAGTATTCCTTGGATGAGCTTATCAATGAAGGAGTCGTTCAAACCGAAGCCGCGGAATGATGGGGTGGAGTCAAGCGTGAACAAGAAAGCCATATTTGAACAAGTATCTCACTTAGAAACGCAGATTGGCGAGCTTTATGAACAATTAGGTGATTTGAAGAAACAGCTTGCTTATTTATTAGAAGAAAATCAGCACTTGTCGCTTGAAAATCATCATTTGCGTCAGCGTTTAGACAACGAAAATGAGAATGCTCAACCAACTGATTCTGAGAAAAACAATGAAAAAGGTACAGTTGTAGGTGAAGGATATGATAACCTAGCTCGGCTTTATGAGGAAGGCTTTCATATTTGTAACCTGCATTTTGGCAGTCCACGTGATGAAGATTGCTTGTTTTGCCTTTCATTTTTGAATAAGAAATAATAAGCCTAAGTCCAAGCCTTTCCTTGCTCAATTGAGGAAGGGTCTCTTTTTTTATTATGGCTGTGTTACATCTAGTTGTTGATTTTTGTGAAAAATTTCAACTTCTTTATAAGGTACTCCGTAAAGGTCTCATTATCTAGAAGGTGAGGGTTTCACTGTTTTGTTTAGGTGAAAGGGGGGATGGAGTTGATTCACTTTCCGCGGACGACGGCAAGTCTCCTCGAGCTACACCCTATTCCACTGTCTTTACTAACGGAACCATTTTTTTATAACTCTTTATTCAACAATATGCTCGATGGTTTCAACTCGGGCAACTATAAACTTAACGTTTAACATAGCTCTTATTATAAGGGCATGATTAGAAGGAAGTGCAAGTGTATGGTTCAGTTAAAAGGTGATGAACGACTTGATTTTTTATTAGCAGAGGAAGATATGAGGATCATTCAAAGTGATCAAGTATTTGCATTTTCTGTCGATGCTGTACTACTAGCTAGATTCACTTCTGTACCAAAAACGAGAGGTGAAATTTTAGACTTATGTACAGGAAACGGCGTTATTCCTCTATTTTTATCAAGGAGATCCCAGGTAAATATTACAGGAGTTGAAATCCAATCCCGTCTCCATGATATGGCTTTACGAAATACAGAATTGAATAAACTTGGGTCTCGCCTGGATATGATTCATGGGGACTTAAAAGATATGCCAGCCATATTAGGAAATGGACGGTTTGATTTAGTTACATGTAATCCTCCGTATTTTCCAACCCCGGCTAACGATAAAAGAAATACTAACGAACATTTAGCGATCGCACGTCACGAGATATATTGTTCCCTTGAGGATGTTGTAAAAGCTTGCAGTCGACTAACGAAATCGGGTGGTAAAGTATCGATGGTTCATCGTCCAGGTCGACTTGTCGATATCATAGACGTATTTCGAAAGTACCAATTAGAGCCAAAGCGTATTCAATTCGTTTATCCTAAAAAGGGAAAGGAAGCGAACATCTTACTGATCGAAGCGTCCCGTGACGGAAAGCCAGATTTAAAGGTTCTTCCTCCTCTTTACACGCATCAGGAAAACGGCGAGTATAGTCAAGAATTTCAGGAGATCCTATATGGGAAGTGAACACTATGTATATATCATTCGCTGCAAGGATAACTCGCTTTATACAGGTTATACCAATGATTTACATGCACGCTTACAAAAACACATAGATGGCAAAGGCGCTAAGTATACGAGGGGGCGTGGCCCTTTTATTCTAGAGTATTATCAAACATATGGATCAAAGGGTGAGGCTATGCAACAAGAGTACAGAATAAAGAAAATGCCCCGTCTTAAAAAAGAAGAATGGATTATTAATCAGAAGGGAGGTCTACAAAATGAATGTTCAAAAAAGCTATTCAAATGAAAGTGATTCAGGATCCCTTTATGTTGTTCCTACTCCAATAGGTAATCTAAGTGATATGACTTATCGTGCTGTTTCGGTTCTTCACGATGTAGAAACAATAGCAGCGGAAGATACGCGTAACACAAAAAAACTATTAAATCACTTTGATGTTTCAACGTCACTGATTAGTTATCATGAACACAATAAATATTCGCGGGGACCACAGCTGATCACTCAATTAAAAAATGGAGATAGCGTGGCTATTGTTAGTGATGCAGGTATGCCTGGAATTTCCGATCCAGGTTCTGAACTTGTCCAACTTGCCATTAACGAGGACCTTCCTGTTATCGTTCTTCCTGGGTCCAATGCTGCACTTCCAGCTCTTGTTGGTTCGGGCCTTTCGACTGAAAAATTTTATTTTTGTGGCTTTTTGCCACGAAAGAAGAAAGATCGCTTAGCTGAACTGGAGTCTCTGCAAAACCAATCATCTACTCTTGTTTTTTACGAGTCGCCGCATCGTTTGAAGGAAATGCTTGCTCACGTTTACTTACAGTTGGGAAATCGACAGGCTTCTCTTGCTCGCGAGCTTACCAAAAAATATGAAGAGTATGTCAGAGGTTCACTTGAAGAATTGATCGCTTGGACAGAAAAACAAGAACTACGCGGAGAGTTTTGTGTTGTTGTGGAAGGGTCTAAGGAAGAAGAGCAAGACATCGATCGTTTTTGGTGGAGTCATCTATCGACCGTGGAACATGTTGACTACTATACAAAAGAACAGGAATTGAAAACGAAAGAGGCTATTAAACAGACAGCCTTAGATCGTAAAATGCAAAAACGCGACGTTTATCAAGCGTACCATGTAGAATAAGGATAAAAAGAAAGCCCTTACTGCATTAGCAGTAGGGGCTTGTGTCCGAGCATATGTCAAAAAATTAGTAGTTTTTTTAAAAATTAACCAGTTGTGTAATTTGTCTCTATTTTTATAATTACTTATTGTCGAGCTGACTTTGAATTTCTTGTAGAAGCATGTGAGCTCCATCTTTGCTCAAAACTAAGTTACCATTTGCAAGCTCCATGTTCTCATCAGAAACTTCCCCAGTTACGTGACAAGTCATGTTTGGTTTGTATTTCTTAAGAACGATACGATCATCATCCACATAAATCTCTAAAGCGTCTTTTTCGTTAATCTCTAGTGTGCGACGAAGTTCGATCGGAATAACAACGCGACCTAACTCGTCGACTTTACGTACAATACCTGTAGATTTCATGTTTTTTTGTCTCCCCTCACTCAAAAGTTAATCGCCAAATATCGACATATGTCTCGCAGTTTATAGTACCAACGATTCCCAGTGCTGTCAATTCGGAAAATTTCCAAAGATACCAGTTCCTGATATACCGTCGCGGGTATAAAAGGTTGTTTAATGGCTTCTAATAACAAGGATAACGTTTGTTTTATAAAAATTGATTAATTCCAAAAATGGTTCAAATATCCAAATACTATTACTTGCATTCTACCAGATAATCCCTTGTGAAGTAATAAATAACCGGCTTTTATTTCGACGTTTTTTTGACATGACCATAAAGGATTCGGTATATTTTAGTGTTAGATATGGACATACAGAAATTAACGAGAAAGAATGGTACAATACACTGTATGAATGTTGAAATTGAGGAGGGAACATGATGTCTGAAGAAAAGAAGACATTTTATATTACTACACCAATTTATTACCCAAGTGGTAACTTGCATATAGGCCATGCTTATACAACTGTAGCTGGAGATGCTATGGCTCGTTATAAGCGCCTTAGAGGATATGATGTCATGTATCTAACGGGAACGGACGAGCATGGGCAAAAGATTCAGCGAAAAGCTGAAGAAGCCGGGGTATCATCCCAAGCCTATGTTGATGATATTGTATCGGGCATTAAAAACCTATGGGACAACCTTGATATTTCTTATGATGATTTCATTCGTACTACGGAAAACCGTCATAAAAAAGTGGTTGCCAAGATTTTTGATTACCTATATAAAAAGGGTGATATTTACTTAGATGAGTATGAAGGATGGTATTGTACCCCGTGTGAGTCTTTCTTTACCGAGCGTCAGTTGGAGGATGGTCACTGCCCAGATTGTGGAGGAGCAGTAGAGAAGGTAAAAGAAGAGTCCTATTTCTTCAGAATGAGTAATTATGTTGATCAGCTGCTAGAATTTTATGAAAAAAACCCTACATTTATTCAGCCTGAGAGTCGTAAAAATGAAATGATTAATAACTTTATCAAGCCGGGTCTAGAAGATCTTGCAGTATCTCGAACGACTTTTGATTGGGGTGTTCAAGTCCCTGGTAATGATAAACATGTCATCTATGTATGGATTGATGCGTTAAGTAATTATATCTCGGCACTCGGTTATGATAGTGATAACGATGAATTGTATCAAAAATATTGGCCTGCCGACGTTCATTTAGTTGGAAAAGAAATCGTGCGTTTCCATACGATTTACTGGCCTATTATGCTGATGGCACTAGATCTGCCGTTACCTAAAAAGGTTTTTGCACATGGATGGATCTTGATGAAAGACGGTAAAATGTCCAAATCTAAAGGCAACGTTGTTGATCCTGTTCAATTGAGTGATCGTTATGGCTTAGATGCCCTTCGTTATTATCTTCTACGTGAAGTACCATTTGGCTCGGACGGTGTATTTACGCCAGAGGCCTTTGTTGAACGTACAAACTATGATCTAGCGAATGATTTAGGGAACTTGCTTAACCGCACCGTTGCGATGATTAGTAAATACTTTGACGGGCAAATTCCTCAACTTACCCTATCAGAAGATGAATTTGATCAAGATATAGAAAAGCTTGCAGCTGATGCTAAGGCTGCAGTTGAGGATTCTCTGGAGAACATGGAGTTTTCCGTAGCTCTTTCTGATTTATGGAAGTTTATAAGTCGCACCAATAAATATATTGATGAAACGCAACCGTGGGTATTGGCTAAGGACGATGCGAAAAGGGATCGTTTAGGTAACGTAATGGCTCACCTTTCCGAGTCACTGCGTCATATTGCCGTAATGCTCCAGCCTTTCTTAACAGAAACGCCTGAAAAAATATTTAAACAACTTGGGATATCCGATGATGCAGCTAAAACGTGGACTAGCCTTTCTGAATTTCAAGGGATTCTAGAAGGAACAAAAGTTCAAAAAGATGACCCAATCTTTCCTCGTTTGGATGCAGAGGAAGAGAT
The DNA here is from genome assembly GCF_042663045.1 of Halobacillus seohaensis. Lineage (NCBI taxonomy): Bacteria > Bacillati > Bacillota > Bacilli > Caryophanales > Bacillaceae > Halobacillus > Halobacillus seohaensis. Next base: position 11,442 of record NZ_JBHSZV010000018.1, read on the forward strand.
CCAGATTATCAAAGATATGATGAAGAAACCGGGAGCAGCCCCTGAAAAGGAAGAAAAGAAAGATCAGCTTGAAGAAGTTACCCTTGATGACTTTATGAAACTTGATTTTCGAGTAGCTGAGGTTATAAAGGTCGAGAAAGTGAAAAAGACAGACAAGCTTTTAAAACTCCAGTTGGATTTAGGTGATGAGAAACGACAAGTGGTTTCTGGTATTGCCGAGCATTATGGAGAAGATGAGCTAACTGGCAAAAAAGTGATTTGTATAACGAACTTAAAGCCTGTTAAGTTACGTGGAGAATTATCTGAGGGAATGATTCTTGCTGGAGAAGATGAATCAGGAAAACTGTCTTTAGCTTCTATTGATCAAACACTTTCAAATGGATCAAAAGTTAAATAAAAAAGTGTAAAGGGGGAAGCATATAACAGCTTTCCCCTTTTCTCTATGAATGTTGAAGGAGGATTAGTATGCTATTTGATACACATGTTCATTTAAACGCAGACCAATTTAACGATGATTTAGAGGAAACAATTATACGTGCACGCGAAGCTGGTGTTCAATATATGACAGTAGTAGGTTTTGACCGAAAAACCATTCGATTAGCTATTCAAATCGCAGAGGAAAACGATCATATGTATGCAGCTGTAGGCTGGCATCCTGTAGATGCAATTGACATGACTGAGGAAGATCTTGAATGGATTGAAGAACTTTCATCCCATCCTAAAGTTGTAGCCATTGGGGAGATGGGACTTGATTATCACTGGGATAAGTCTCCAGCTGATATTCAGAAGGTCGTGTTTCGTAAACAGATTCGTTTAGCAAAAAAGGTGAATATGCCAATAATTATTCATAATAGGGATGCAACAGATGATATCGTAGAAATTCTAAAAGAAGAAAATGCAGCAGAAGTTGGAGGCATTATGCATTGTTACAGTGGACCTGTGGAGATAGCTAAAGAATGCATTGACATGAATTTCATGATTTCTTTAGGCGGTCCAGTTACTTTCAAGAATGCCAAGCTTCCTAAGGAAGTGGCCGAAGCTATTGATTTAGAGCATTTGCTTGTCGAAACTGATTGTCCGTTTCTTGCTCCACACCCGAACCGGGGAAAACGCAATGAACCTTCATATGTCAAGCTTGTAGCCGAACAGATTGCGGAATTAAAAGGGATCTCGTATGAAGAAGTCAGTCGACAAACAACAGAGAATGCGCTCCGTTTTTTTCGAATTGAGTCGTAATTCGCAGGACTTTTGGAGTGATGTTACAAGATCACTTATAAATGTATAGGAATTGTAACATGCTTGTTATGTTAATTGAGTAGTTGAACGTTCATAATGTAAAGAGTCAGCAGTTATCAGCTGGCTCTTTTTTATATTAAAGAGTTTTCAGTTGTTAAATGATTGATAAGTTTTATGAAAAACTTGGACGAAAGAAAGGAGGAAGGGACTATGAAACTTATAAAATCTTTAAAGTCTATGATTAGCTCAACTATGATTTTAACATTCATATTTTCCACCCTTAGTATAGCATTTCTAGGAATCATTACTTATGAAGCAACAAAAGCATCGGTTAAGGTGACACAAAGCGGGGAAACCCAAGTTGTTCGCACTCATACTAATACTATCGAAGAATTATTAAATGAACTTGGTGTTACACCTCAACCAAACGATGAACTATCCCATGAGTTAACTCAGCCTATTCAGTATGGAATGGGTGTTGAATATATAGCATCTAAATCTATTAATGTATCGATAAATCAAGATACTAATGAATTTCATACAACGGTAAGTACAGTAGGGAAATTTTTAGATGAGCAGGAAATTGAATTGAAAGAACACGATGAGGTTTCCCATGACAGCTCAGACCAGATACAAGATGAAATGGAACTAAGTATTCAACAAGCAACACAAGTCACCCTTAGCGATGGGGGCGATAAGCAAGAAGTGTGGACAACCGCTTCCACAGTAGGAGAATTTTTGAATGAAGAGAATCTTGAATTAAACAAGTTTGATGAACTGAATGTTAATAAAGAAGATCCACTTAGTGACGAAAATAAAGTTACCATTACGCGTATTGAAAAAGTGACTGATATTGTTAAAGAAAACATTGATTATACAGTGGTCACGAAAAAAGATGATTCCTTGCTTGAAGGAAAAGAGGAAGTAGTGACTTCAGGAGAACAAGGTAAAGTTACTAAAGAGTACGAGATTACCATTAAGAATGGTGAAGAATCTGAACGAGAGCTAATTAATGAAGAAGTAGAAAAAGAAAGTAAAAATGAAGTTGTAGCTTTAGGAACGAAACAGAAAGAAACACCAAATCCTGTGAGGACATCAACACCAGCAACAGCTTCTGCTAAGTCTTCGGGCTCTTCCAAAGAGGCCGTTTCATATAGTGAAGACAGCGGTTCTAAAACACTTCAAATGAATGCGACTGCTTATACAGCTGATTGTGCAGGGTGTTCAGGTGTGACCGCAACAGGAATTGACTTGAATTCTAATCCAAATAAAAAAGTAGTTGCCGTTGACCCAAATGTCATTCCATTAGGAAGTACTGTATGGGTTGAAGGTTACGGTACGGCCGTAGCTGGAGATACAGGTGGGGCCATCCAAGGCAATAAAATTGACGTACATGTTCCTTCAAAAAGTCAGGCTTATGGTTTTGGAAGAAAATCGGTGCAGGTGAAAGTATTAGATTAGTTTTAAAGCAGAGGGAGTGCTCCCTCTGCTTTTTTCTATATTGTAGTCATGGTATGCTATGTAAGATTAAAATGGAGATGAGATACTGATACTGGAGGATATAAGATTGAAAATAAAAGAAGTAATTGTCGTTGAAGGTAGGGATGACACTGCTAGAATTCGTCAGGCTGTTGAAGCAGATACGATCGAGACAAATGGTTCTGCAATAAATGAAGAAGTTTTAGAGCGGATTTATCATGCCCAACAAAAACGGGGTATCATCATTTTTACAGATCCAGACTATCCTGGAGAGCGAATTAGACATATTGTTAACGAGCATGTACCAGATTGTAAACATGCATTTTTACCTAAAGAATTAGCGCGTGCTAAACGAAATAAAGGGGTAGGAATCGAACATGCCTCTCTTGAGGATATTAAGCAGGCTTTATCTGGTGTTTATGAACTCGCCGAGGAATTGACCATAGACATTGATCAGGATGAACTGATTGGTTACGGTTTAATTGGAGGTCCTTTGGCTAATCAACGTCGGGAAAAGCTAGGGATTGTACTCCGAATTGGAAAAACGAATGGAAAGCAGCTGGTAAAGCGTTTAAACATGTTTCAAATTTCCCGAAAACAATTAGATGAAGCGATGAACCAAATCGTTCAGGAGGAAGAGAATGAACAGTAAAGCGGTAGCTACCCCAAAACGCACTAAAGAAATTTTAAATACTTATGGATTTGCTTTCAAGAAAAGCTTAGGTCAAAATTTTATAATTGATGTTAATATTTTGAAGAACATTATACAACATGCAGAGATTGACAAAGCGGCAGCAGCGATTGAAATCGGACCGGGGATCGGAGCGTTAACGGAGCAGCTTGCCCAACATGCGGATCGGGTCGTTGCTTTTGAAATTGATCAACGTTTGGTTCCTATACTAGAAGATACATTAACGGATTACGACAATGTATCAATTATTAATCAAGATATATTACAAGCTGATGTTCGTCAGGTAATAACCGAACAGTTTGAAAAGGGACAACCGATAAAAGTTGTTGCAAATCTTCCTTATTATATCACCACCCCTATATTGATGAAGCTTTTGATGGATCGTTTACCCGTTGATAGTATTACAGTGATGATCCAAAAGGAAGTGGCAGAGAGAATGGCCGCAAGTCCTAACTCAAAGAGCTATGGGTCCCTTTCAATAGCTGTCCAGTACTATACTGAGGCGGAAGTTGCTATGACCGTCCCGAAAACCGTATTTATGCCTCAACCTAATGTGGATTCATCCGTTCTTCATTTGAAAATGCGTGATGAACCGCCTGTGCAAGTAGAGAACGAGGACTTTTTCTTCAAATTAGTCCAAGCAACCTTTGGTCAACGTCGAAAAACGTTAATGAATAACTTAGCCCGTCATTTTAAATCAACGATGGATAAACAAGAAATCAATCAGCGTCTTGAAGCGGCAGGTATAGATCCTAAACGCCGCGGTGAGTCTTTATCCATGCAAGAATTTGCTACCCTAGCCCAAAATTTTCGTGCTCATTTAAACGAATAGTGACTTCTATTTTAAACTCTGATATTGCGTATGGAGTCGTAAAGGTAACATGAAAATAACTCCCACATACACTAGTGTAGTAACTGTGATGAGGTGGGATGGCTGTGTTAACACTTGGAGACTTAGTAACGAGAAATTCTTATAATCACGATGTATTATTTCGAGTGAAGATTATAGAAGATTCATATGTAAAATTAATTGGAGAAAATGTGCGTCTTGAAGCGGATGCTCCCATAGATGATTTAAAAAAAGTGCCAGGATCTGAATATCAGGACAGGAAAACTCATATAAATAAACAAGAGGCTTGTTCTTATCGTCTCTTTCGTCAGGACTACCGATTGTTAAAAGAAAAACGGGAGGTGGAAGCTGGGGGTGGTTATGCTGAACTTGAAGAGAAATCGAACTACTTTCAAATTTCACCGAGAATCCTTCACATCGACGGAGATCCCTTATTTTTGAAAAAATGCGTTCAATTGTATGAACAATTAGGATTGCAAGTGCATGGCCAGTACATTGAAGAAAAAAATATGCCTTTGGAAGTTGTCGCGTTAGTCCAAAAGATCCAGCCGGAAATTGTTATTTTGACCGGGCATGATTCTTATTCGAAAGCCAAAGGATCTACAAGGGAATTAGAATCGTATCGTAATTCTCGTTACTTTGTTGAATCTGTAAGAAACTTAAGGCAGCATTATCCCCATTTTGATCAACTAGTAATATTTGCTGGTGCTTGTCAGTCTCATTTTGAGTCAATCATCAAAGCTGGAGCTAACTTTGCTAGTTCCCCCGCTAGAGTAAATATTCATGCGATTGATCCAGTATATGTGGCCGCGCGTGTAGCCTATACCTCGTTTATGGACCATATCAATATATGGGAGGTGGTCCGCAATACGATTAGTGGAGAAAAAGGCTTAGGTGGACTACAAACAAGAGGATTGTTAAGAATTGGGATGCCCTATTCTGAAGATGTCGAGAAATAGTGTTATTTACCTTTTGAAAGGGAGGTTCATCGATAGTTGTCTTCTAACTAATATGTCATGATAAAAAAATGAAAATAACTACTAAATTATAAGTTATTATATTGACATTGATTTTGTCATACTGGTATAATTAAATATTTTATTTGACTTCGGCTGAAAATAATGGTATATTTACATTAGTGAGGTGGAGTATAGTGGCTAAAACGTTAGTAGAAATCAAACAATCCCTTGAAGGGCAAATTGGTAAACGTTTAACTTTAAAAGCGAACGGTGGACGTCGTAAGACCATTGAGCGATCAGGGGTTCTTGCTGAAACATATCCAGCCGTTTTTATTGTTGAATTGGACCAAAAAGAAAATGCTTTCGAACGTGTATCATATAGTTATGCAGATGTACTCACAGAGACGGTCGAATTAAGTTTCGATGACCTATCAATGGCAATGGAACAGTAAACCTTTATTGGTTTACTGTTTTTTTTATTAGATTTAGGCAGTTTGTAGATTAAAGAATGATTTTCACTTCAATGTATGCATATATTCTTGCCGCATTTTACTGAGAAGTTTTAGTTGGTATATTGGAGATTGTTACTAGTCTTGCCTATAAGTTCTTGAATGGAACATACAAACATAACAAATACTAACGGTGTCGTAGCTAAGTGATGGCGAAAGGAGCTGAAGACGATGGGGCGCCGAAGCATGATGTCCAATTCGTTGAAAGAGGAAATCGCAAAAGAACTTGGGTTTTACGACAAAGTTGAGCAAGATGGCTGGGGCGGTATTACAACTCGTGAAGCGGGAAGTATGGTTAAGCGAGCGATCCAAATGGCCGAAGAGCAAATGGTCAAGAATCAACAATAAGCAAAAGGCTTCTCAGGGTGTTTGTTACTCTGGGAAGTCTTTTTTTGGGAGAGGGTATCGGACATATCTAAGTTTATTCAACTAGTGATATCATATTCCAAATGTCATTGACACATTAGATTAAAGTTAACCTCTTTAGCAATCCCTCCATATAACGCTGTTTTATGGTACAATGCTTGAAGAAGATTTACTGAAGAGGGGGTGTTAATGTGGTTGTATTAGAGAAGGCGCCGGCCAAAATTAATTTGTCTCTAGATGTTTTACATAAACGAAACGATGGATTCCATGAGGTAGAAATGGTGATGACGACGGTCGATCTTGCCGACCGCATTGAATTAACCAAGTTATCGAATAATACGATTCGTATAGAGTCAGAAAGCCGTTTTGTACCTAATGATGAACGTAATTTAGCTTATCGGGCAGCAAAGGTAATGAAGGAACATTTTCAAGTCAAAGCTGGTGTAAAGATTTTCATTGAAAAAAATATCCCTGTAGCTGCGGGGCTAGCAGGTGGCAGTAGTGATGCGGCAGCGGTCTTACGTGGTTTGAATAGACTATGGGGTCTTCGTGCAAGTTTAGAAGAATTAGCCGAACTTGGATCAAGAATCGGTTCAGACGTCCCCTTCTGTGTTTATGGAGGTACTGCATTAGCAAAAGGCCGGGGTGAAAAAATCCAAGAACTTCCATCACCACCTCCTTGTTGGGTCGTTTTAGCAAAACCAGCAATTGGTGTTTCAACGGAAGTAGTGTATCAAAAGTTGAACATAAATAAAGCAGATCATCCGAATACGGAGGCAATGATAACTGCATTAAACGAAAAGGACTTTAAAGGGATCTGTTCGCAAGTATCTAATACATTAGAAGGTGTTACAACCAAGCTTCATCCTGAAGTTGAACAAATCAAGGAGAAGATGCGTCAAGCTGGAGCAGACGCTGTGCTTATGAGTGGAAGCGGCCCGACAGTATTCGCTTTAGTAGGTCAAGAAGCAAAGCTTCATCGAATTTACAACAGCTTAAAGGGATTTTGCCCAGAAGTTCATCTCGTAAGAATGTTAGGATGTCGAGAAAAAACTTGCTAAAATCCGTACAAATCTGATATATTTATTATTAATATTCGGATTTTGGGGTGTCTTTTCATGAAAAGAAGTGAACGACTAGTTGCTATGACCTACTATGTTTTGGATCGTCCCCGTGAATTAATTTCTTTACCCTTTTTATCAGAGAAATATGAAGCGGCTAAATCTTCAATCAGTGAAGATTTAGGGATTATAAATAAAATGTTTCAACATGAAGGAATCGGTTATTTAGAAACAGTTTCTGGAGCTGCCGGTGGTATTAAGTACTTGCCTGCTTTTTCAGAAAGCTATAGTGAACAATTTGTTCAAGAGTTATGTGAGCGCTTAGAGGACCCAGAACGCCTATTGCCAGGTGGATACCTATTTATGAGTGATTTGTTAGGGGAACCTGATACGATAAGGAATATTGGACGTTTGCTAGCATCTGCCTTTGCAGGAAAAGAAATTGATGCGGTTATGACAGTTGCGACAAAAGGTATTCCCTTAGCTTATGCGGTCGCTTCATATTTGAATGTTCCTGTAGTTATTGTGAGGCGTGATCCGAAAATCACAGAAGGATCTACCGTAAGTATCAATTATGTATCAGGGTCAACAAGAAAAATTCAAACAATGGTTCTTACAAAACGGTCATTGGCCGAAGGGTCAAAAGTGTGTATCATTGATGACTTCATGAAGGCTGGCGGCTCAATCAATGGTATGAAGAGTTTACTTAAAGAATTTAATGCAGAAGTCGCCGGAATTGGAGTTTTAGCAGAAGCAGAAGATGAAGAAGAAGATCGAGTGGTTGATGACCATGTATCTCTTGTTCAAATCATGAATGTTGACGATCGTCATTCTAAGATAGAAGTTCATCCAGGTAATTTTTCAACTCGATTGAAATAAAATACCCATAGGAAAATTAGTTATGGACGTTGATGTAATAGTCTTATAAAACTAAATTTTATTAATAAATAAATTTTTTCAGAATATAGGCAGGATTTTCTATATGTTTGTGGAATTATTTTAGTAAGTTCTTTTTGGGAAAAGGTGGTGAACTTTAATGGAAGTAACTGACGTAAGACTGCGACGCGTAAATACCGAAGGAAGAATGCGAGCAATTGCTTCTATTACCTTGGATCAGGAGTTTGTTGTCCATGACATTAGGGTGATTGATGGTAACAACGGACTATTTGTAGCTATGCCAAGTAAGCGTACTCCTGACGGGGAATTCCGTGACATCGCACATCCAATTAATTCTGGTACGCGTGGAAAGATTCAAGATGCTGTTCTTGCCGAATATCATAGTGCAGGAGAAGCAGAAGTTGAGTATGAAGAAGCAGGTGCTTCTTAAACAAAGCATGAAAAAAGGAAGTCTGACCTTCAATAAAGGTCTGGCTTCTTTTTTATGGAACATTTATCTGGATCAACTCATGATGTAACGAATATTTGTAGCTGGTCTCTTATTCAACTCTTTCCCTCATGTTTATTGCTTTCATATCTAAAACAGGTTTCGATTTGATAAGGGATGTCTGTTGAAATTAAGCCTATTTTAAGATATTATTCATAATGGATAATTAGGATGGAGGTTTCTTCATGACCCAAAAATATGCTGTTGTATTAGCTGCTGGCCAAGGTACTCGAATGAAGTCAAAACTTTATAAAGTTTTACACCCTGTTTGCGGGAAACCTATGGTGCAACATGTGGTTGATCAGTTAAATAAACTTGATTTAGACGAATTGATTACTGTCGTAGGTTTTGGTGCTGAAACAGTCCAAGACCAGCTCGGAAAAGATAGTCACTATGTTGTGCAAGAGGAACAGTTAGGGACAGGGCATGCTGTTCAGCAAGCGGATAACATTTTGGCTGATAAAGAAGGTGTCACCATTGTAGCTTGTGGGGATACTCCATTGTTAACAGAAAGTACGTTACAGAATATGGTGGAGCATCATATTCAAACAGAAGCGAAAGCTACTATCTTGACAGCACATGCAGAAGACCCAACCGGATATGGACGTGTCATTCGCGGTGGTAATGGTGAGGTTGAACGTATTGTTGAACAAAAAGATGCCTCTAAAGATGAGCAAGCTGTACAAGAAATTAATACAGGTACTTATTGTTTTGATAATAAATTCTTATTCGAAGCCTTACAAAATGTATCTAATGACAACGTGCAAGGTGAATATTACTTACCTGATGTCATTCAAATATTGCAAAACCAAGGTGAAACTGTAAGTGCTTATCAAACGACTGATTTCTCAGAGTCCTTAGGAGTAAATGATCGTGTGGCATTGTCGAAAGCAGAGAAACTTATGAAAAAGCGTATTAACGAAGCTCATATGCGCAACGGAGTTTCTATAATCGATTCGGATAACACATACATCGGTCCTGACGTTTCGATTGGACAAGATGTAACCATCTATCCTGGATCTATTGTTGATGGCAAAACATTGATCGAAAATGATGTAACTGTTGGACCACATTCTACAATCACAGATTGCCATATTGGACCAGGAACTGTGGTTAAGCAAAGTGTAGCGACAAACAGTTTAATTGGATCCGGCGTTCAAATTGGTCCATTTGCTCATATACGTCCTGATTCTTCATTAGGCAATGATGTAAAAATTGGTAATTTTGTAGAAGTGAAGAAGGCTACATTTGGTGAGGGTAGTAAAGCATCACACTTAAGTTACATTGGTGATGCCGATGTAGGAAGCGGTGTGAACATTGGTTGTGGTACAATTACAGTGAACTATGATGGCCACAATAAATACATGACAACGATCGAAGATGACGCATTTATTGGATGCAATTCAAATTTAGTGGCCCCTGTGACAGTAGGAAAAGGTGCATATGTTGCAGCAGGCTCTACGATCAACAAAGATGTTCCAGCTGAGGCTTTGTCGATTGCTCGATCTCGTCAAACCAATAAAGAAGGTTACGCTAGTAAATTCCAATCGAATAAAAAAGACTAACGGAGGGTTCAAATCCATGGCAACTGGATACAAGGATTCAGCATTGAAAGTATTCTCCCTCAATTCCAACCCCGAGCTTGCAAAAGAAATTGCTGAGAATATTGGGACAGAACTGGGAAAATGTACAGTAACAAGTTTTAGTGATGGCGAAATTCAAATTAACATTGATGAAAGTATACGGGGTTGTGACGTTTATGTGGTTCAATCTACGTGTGCCCCCGTAAACCAGCATCTAATGGAATTGTTAATTATGATTGATGCATTGAAACGTGCCTCTGCTAGTACAATTAACATCGTAATGCCTTATTACGGGTATGCAAGACAAGATCGTAAAGCGCGGGCTCGTGAACCGATCACTGCTAAGCTTATTGCTAATTTACTTGAAACCGCTGGTGCATCCCGGGTAATTATGTTGGACCTTCATGCCCCACAAATTCAGGGATTCTTCGATATGCCAATCGACCATTTGTTAGGTGTTCCTATTCTTTCTGACTACTTTAATACGAAGAATTTTGATGATGTTGTCATCGTGTCACCAGATCATGGCGGTGTGACTAGAGCGCGTAAGATGGCTGATCGATTAAAAGCCCCAATAGCTATCATTGATAAACGCCGACCGAAACCTAACGTTGCGGAAGTGATGAACATTGTTGGTAATGTTGAAGGGAAAACAGCGATAATGATTGATGATATTATTGATACAGCAGGTACCATTACGTTAGCAGCTAATGCTTTAGTAGAAAGTGGCGCCAAAAACGTGTATGCTTGTTGTACACACCCTGTTCTTTCTGGACCAGCTCTTGATCGGATTGAAAACTCTAAGATTGAAGAATTAGTAGTGACTAATACTATTCCATTAGGTGAGGACAAATCGATTGACAAAATCACTCAACTTTCGGTAGCTCCGCTAATTAGTGAAGCTATTGTTCGAGTGCATGAGCGTCAATCCGTAAGCATTTTGTTTGATTAAGTATAATATTTTTACGTGAATGTTTAATTTCTGTTATAATAGGGAATTAGAATATATGAATGGTTAATTTACTGGAGGAGATTATTTTGACAATTACATTAAAAGCAAATCAAAGAAAAAACCTTAAACAGTCAGTAACTCGGGAATTGCGTACGGAAGGCAATGTACCTGGAGTTGTATATGGTAAAGACAAAGATCCTATAAACGTCTCTGTAAATAGTATTGAACTTTTAAAAACAGTACGTGATGAAGGAAAAAACGCAATCATTTCTCTAGATGTTGATGGTGGTTCAACTGTAAACGTTATGTTACATGAGTATCAAATCGATCCTGTAAAGGACGAGCTTATTCATGCAGACTTTTACATTGTAAATATGTCTCAAGAAATGGACGTTGAAGTTCCAGTTCGTCTTGAAGGTGAAGCAGTCGGTTCGAAAGAAGGCGGAGTCGTTCAACAGCCATTACATGACCTTGGTGTACGTGCGAAACCTGCTGATATTCCAGAAGAGATTACACTTGATATATCTGAACTGAATATTGGAGACAGCATCATGGTGAGTGACCTTAAAGATTCTCGTAAGTATGAGATTACTGAAGATGAGAATACAACGATTGTATCTGTAACTCCACCAGAAGAAATGCCTGAAGAGCCGGATACTGATAACGCTGATGCAGAACCAGAAGTCATCGGAGAGAAGAAAACCGGTGAGGATTCTGACAAATAGTATCATAAATGTCAAAAGAGGGGCGTAGCCAAGGGTTGCGCTCTTTTTTTTGGTATCCTTCATTTTGACATATTTCTTGTCATACATTTGTTATAATAAAAGTGAAACTTCTTTTAGTGCGTGTTCAAAAAGATGCCAAATTAGAATCAAACTGGTCAAGGCGGCGAAGTTTCTGAGGACCAGAGTGTAGACTTTTCCTACATGAGGACCGAAGAACGATCCAACGAAGAGATGCACCGCTTATCTTTTGGTGACTTTTTGAACATCCTCTTTTAGTGAAGTTTTTTTCAGTACCATTGAATTAATAAGATGGATTATCTTAATGTATGGATAATTAACCTGAAATGAATAGGAAATGAGCTTATAAAAAGGAAGTTATAGTGATGAAGTGTATTGTTGGTCTGGGAAATCCAGGGAAAAAATATGAAAAGACTCGTCATAATATAGGGTTTGTGATTATCGATGAATTAGCGAAGCAAAATCACTGGAATGTAACCCAAGAAAAGTTCAAAGGATTATATACAATAGAGCATATAGGCGGGGAGAAAGTTTTGTTACTTAAGCCCCAAACATATATGAACTTGTCGGGGAATTCTCTTCGCTTATTCATGGATTATTATGAAATAGATGAAGAAGATGTTTTAGTTATTTACGATGATCTAGACTTACCACCAGGCAGAATTCGTCTGCGGAAAAAAGGTGGACATGGAGGTCATAATGGGATTCGCAGCATCATTGACCAGTTAGGATCAAAGGAGTTCAAAAGATTGCGTGTAGGAGTAGGACGTCCCTCTGTTCCGATGTCTGTAGTTGATTACGTACTTGGCAGTTTTGATAAGGAACAATTAGGGCCGGTTGAAGAAAGTATAGCTCAATCGGTAAAAGCGTGTGAAGCATGGCTAGATCAGCCTTTTAATGAAGTTATGAATGAATTTAACGTTAAGTGAAAAGCCGTATAAGCTTTAGTTATGCCGGGAATAATGAATACATGTACTGCTAATAAGGAGAGTGTATGTATGAAGATTCTTTATAAGTGTCGGCATTGTCAGGGCCAAGTCGGAAAACTGGATCGAAATCAGGTCGAAGTTTCTGAACTTGGCTTAGAGTGTTTAACCCCGGATGACCAGAGAGAAATGATTACGTATGATCACGAAGGAAATTTAAATATCAGGACGATCTGTGACTCATGTGAACAATCTCTCGAGCAAAACCCTCATTATCATGAGGTGGATTTTTTTATTCATTAAACCAGAATAGCTCCTCTTAAGAGCTTTCATGGTTGCGGAGGAGTATATTATGCAAGGTATTAAAGATTATCTATATCCTCAAGATGATGTAAAGTCAGTGATTGATGGTTTTCAATCAGGAATGAAGGAACAAATGATTGCTGGGTTATCAGGAGCTTCTAGGAGCTTAATGGTGTCGTTACTACACGAATCATTACAACGACCTGTTTTAGTCGTAACGCACCAACTGATACAAGCCCAGCAGATTTATGATGATATGGTAGAAATGGCAGACGATGAACAAGTTCACCTCTACCCGGTGAATGAACTGATTGCATCAGAAATTGCAGTCGCAAGCCCAGAGCTTCGTAGCCAGCGAATTGATGCACTTAGCAAATGGCTCAATCAAGATTCTGGAATTTTAATTGCTCCAGTTGCTGCTCTTAAAAGAATTATGCCACCTAAAGATTATTGGGAGCACTATAAGCTCCCTTTTCGTGTTGGGGAAGAAATTGATTTAAGTCAGTACTTAGAACGATTTGTCAGTATGGGGTATGAACGAACAGATATGGTTTCTAGCCCTGGTGAATTTTCTGTTCGTGGAGGCATTATTGATGTTTATCCATTAACTACAGAATACCCGTATCGAATAGAGTTATTTGATACTGAGGTCGACTCTATACGTACGTTTGATTCAGAGACGCAACGCTCCCATAGTAAATTTGAACATATTGAAGTGGGACCTGCATCAGAAATGCTTTTAACAGATGAAGATTTTACAAGGGTGGCTCAAAGGCTCGAGGGGGCTTTAAGTCATTCCTTGCAAAAGCTTACGAAGAATGAAGCGAAAGAAACACTGAATTCCCACATCGAACATGACATTACTCGCTTACATCATCGTGAACGATTTCAAGAAATGTATAAATATATCGGATATTATTACGAGCACCCTGTAAGTTTGCTAGATTATCTACCGGAGAATGGGTTAGTAGTTCTTGATGAAATGAGCCGTATACAAGAAACGGCCGTACGTCTCGACCAGGAAGAGGCCGAATGGTATAACAGCTTACTTGAAGTTAACCAAATGGTCCGGGACTTACGTATTTCCTTTGACTGGCATGATACTTGGGCAAATATGAAACAAACAAAACTATATTTATCCGTATTTATGCGCCATATCCCTAATACACAACCACAAAATGTGGTCAATATATCAAGTCGACAAATGCAGCAATTTCATGGTCAAATGAATTTGCTGAAGAATGAAATGGATCGCTGGTTAAAACAAGGATACAGTGTCGTTATTCTTGCTCCAGACGACTCCAGGGCTGATAAAATTCATTCGGTGTTATTAGATTATGAAATGGAAGCGGTAGTGTCTAAAGAACCTCTAAAGCTACCTGTGACAATGCCTACTATTATTAAAGGGAATATTAGCAGTGGGTTTGAGTGGCCGATGCATAAAGTTGCTGTACTTACAGAAAATGAGTTATTTAAAAAACGTACGGCAAAACCAAAACGTCGACAAAAAATGACCAATGCTGAACGAATTAAGGATTACCAAGAACTTAAAGTAGGCGACTACGTTGTTCATGCCAACCATGGAATTGGAAAGTATATTGGCATTGAAACATTGAAAATGGGCGACAGTCATAAAGACTTTTTAATGCTGAAGTACTCCGGAAACGACAAGCTATTCGTTCCCATTGACCAAATTGATTTAATTCAAAAGTATGTCAGTTCAGAAGGTAAAGAGCCTAAGGTTTATAAACTAGGGGGCAGTGAGTGGGCCAAAGTTAAAAGTAGAGTCCAGTCCTCTGTTGAAGACATTGCGGACGACTTAATCCAACTCTATGCTGAAAGGGAAGCATCAAAAGGCCATGCATTTGCTGAAGATGGAGAAATGCAGCGTGATTTTGAAGGAGCTTTCTCTTATGAAGAAACGGAAGATCAAGTACGTTGTATTGTTGAGATCAAAGAAGATATGCAGAGGATTCGACCGATGGATCGGCTTCTTTGCGGTGACGTTGGTTACGGAAAGACTGAAGTGGCTATACGTGCGGCGTTTAAAGCAGTAGAGAGTGGTAAGCAAGTAGCTCTGCTCGTTCCGACAACTATTCTAGCCCAACAACATTTTGAAACGTTGCAGGAACGGTTCCAAGATTTTGGTGTTAATATTGGCTTACTTAGTCGGTTTCGAACCAAAAAGCAACAAAAAGAAACAACTGATCGTCTAAGAAAAGGCCTTACTGATATTGTAGTAGGCACTCATCGTATATTATCTAAAGATATTCATTTTAAAGATTTGGGACTTTTGATTGTAGATGAAGAACAACGATTTGGTGTAAAACATAAAGAAAAAATCAAGCAGCTAAAGGCTAACGTTGACGTGTTAACACTGACAGCCACACCGATTCCAAGAACACTTCATATGTCGATGCTTGGTGTTCGCGATTTATCTGTAATAGAAACCCCGCCTGAAAATAGGTTTCCTATCCAAACCTATGTCCTTGAGTACAATCCTGTATTTATGAGGGAAGCTGTCGAAAGGGAAATGGCTCGAGGTGGGCAAGTCTTTTTCTTATTTAATCGTGTGGAGAACATCGAAAGGATGGCTCAAGAAATTTCAGCCCTTGTGCCTGAAGCAAGAGTCGCTTTTGCTCATGGGCAAATGAATGAAACAGAGCTTGAGAATGTTATGTTTTCTTTCTTAGAAGGAGAGTATGATGTGCTAGTCAGTACAACAATAATTGAAACAGGTGTGGACATTCCGAATGTCAACACGCTTATCGTCTATGATGCTGATCGAATGGGCCTTAGTCAGCTTTATCAGCTAAGGGGAAGAGTAGGGCGATCTAATCGTGTCGCCTATGCTTATTTCACATACCAAAAAGATAAAGTGTTAACCGAGGTTGCTGAAAAACGATTACAAGCAATTAAAGAATTTACCGAGCTTGGTTCTGGTTTTAAAATTGCCATGCGTGACCTTTCTATAAGGGGAGCGGGAAATCTCTTAGGTGCTCAGCAGCATGGATTCATAGATTCCGTTGGTTTCGATATGTACTCTCAAATGCTTAAGGATGCAATTGAAGCGAAACGACAGGGTAAAGAGCCAGAAGCTGTACAGCCCTTCCAAACCGAACTTGACTTGAATATGGACGCCTATATCCCTGAAGACTATATTTCAGATGAAAAACAAAAAATTGATATGTACAAACAATTTCAAGCCATTGAATCCGTTGAAGATATTCATGATCTACGAGATGAAATTATTGACCGCTTCGGTGATTACCCAGAAGAGGTAGAGAATTTATTTAGAGCATCATCAATCAAACATTACGCAAAACAAGCACGCATAGAGTCTATTTCTGAGAAAAAGAAAAAAATTGTGATGTTGATGGAGTCAGAGCGAAGTCAGCAAATCGATGGTGCCAAGCTATTTGAGTTTGCGAATGAATATGATCGAATGATTCAGCTAGGTACGGAAGATCATAATTTAAAGATCACCTTTACTTGGGATCGGAAATCTGAGTTAAAACGGTATGATGTTGTTGAAGAGTTTTTGGAGCGACTTCCTGAGTTATCAAGAGAAGCGACAAGTGCTTAAGCAATTCAGTTTCAGAGAACAACAATAAAAAATCACAGCCTAGAGAGGTATGCAAATTCGTAATTGAATTCGCATACCTCTTTTTTATCATTTCTGGCTACGCCTTGTGGGTTGTAGACTCACATCATAGGTGTAGAATATTTCATGTTCTGATGGCAGGAAGACTACTGGGAAAAGCATTGATGAGAAACTTAAGAAACCTGATGCACCATTAGAGTGAAGCATCTAGTCAGTCCGCGGAAAGCGAATCGTTCCCCAGCCTCCTTTTCTCTATTTCTAACGAAGGAACCAGATGCTATTCCTTTTTTGAAATTATGCATGTGACCACTTTTAAATTTTATGCATAGGTTTTTTCTGGTGTATCATACTATATTTATCACTTGATTACTCTGAATGCGGTTCAAACAAGATATTCAAAGATGGGCCACCATAGAAAAGGAGGACACAAGAATGAAAGCCACTGGAATTGTACGACGTATTGATGATCTAGGTAGGGTTGTTATACCAAAAGAAATTCGCCGAACGTTACGCATTAGGGAAGGTGATCCCTTAGAGATTTTCGTTGATCGGGAGGGAGAGGTTATTTTAAAAAAATACTCTCCTATCAATGAGCTAGGGGATTTTGCTAAGGAATATGCCGAGGCTCTCCATGAGTCTCTTGAGGCAGCTGTACTCATTTGTGATCGTGACGAGTTTATCGCTGTGGCCGGCGAGTCGAAAAAAGCGTATTTAGACCGCCAAATTGGAAATATCATTGAGCAAGTGATGGAGAAGCGAGCCCCAGAGTCTGATAAACATTCGCAACCAGTAGAGTTTGTCCGCGATCAAGAAGAGGACGTCATTTCTTATATTATTTATCCTATCATTACTCAAGGTGATCCTATTGGTTGTGTTGTTGCATTTAATAAAGAAGGATCTCCTATTGATGAGTCTTCTGTTAAAGCAGTTCACACAGCTGCTCAATTTCTAGCAAAGCAAATGGAATAGAAATTAGGCCAGGTCTACTACGAGATCTGGCTTATTTTGTTATGCTATAATGTAGGCCACTCAATATATTAGATGGAAAGGGTAGACCATGGATCATTTACACGCGTCTCACCGA
Organism: Halobacillus seohaensis; assembly: GCF_042663045.1. Taxonomy (NCBI): domain Bacteria; kingdom Bacillati; phylum Bacillota; class Bacilli; order Caryophanales; family Bacillaceae; genus Halobacillus; species Halobacillus seohaensis. The sequence continues at coordinate 29,172 of NZ_JBHSZV010000018.1, forward strand.
TTACTAAAAGGGGCCTTCCTGCTTACATTATCAGGGTTAATTGGTAAAGTATTAAGTGCAGGGTATCGGATCCCTTTACAAAATATTTCTGGAGATGTCGGTTTCTATATATATCAGCAAGTTTATCCAATTTTAGGGATGGCTATTATGCTTTCGTTATATGGTTTCCCTGTAGCTATTTCTAAACTTGTTTCTGATTTAGATGAACAAGGTGTTCAACTATCAATAAGATCCTTTTACATACCTGCTTTTGCCTGGCTACTCTTAATTTGTGGATTGATTTTCGTAGCTGGGTATACACAGGCAGATCACTTGGCAGCCATAATGGGAGATGAGCAATTAACTTCTTCTTTGCAGGCCGCGTTTTTTGTGTTTCTTTTCCTCCCATTCCCCTCTCTTATTCGCGGAGTTTTTCAAGGTTCGGGAATAATGGAACCAACTGCGATTTCACAAGTGGTAGAACAATTCGTCCGGGTTGTTGTCATTATTGGGACAGCTATTTACGTGACTCGTATAGGTGATATATACGATGTTGGAGTAGGTGGAGCTCTTTCTTCTATTTTAGGGACAGGGGCCTCAGCTATAGTTTTATGGATATTGTGGGTACGTCATCCGAGAGCCCATGTCACATCATCAAATATGGCTTCTATTTCTTTTGCAAAGACCATCTTTTTTTATGGTCTATTCATTTGCTTAAACTATATGTTATTGCTTCTATTACAACTGGTAGACTCGCTTACACTTGTCCCTAATTTAATGGAAGCTGGTTTTCTTGGGGGTGAGGCAAAAGTTGCGAAAGGAGTGTTTGATCGTGGACAACCGCTTATACAGTTGGGAACGGTCATTGCTTCTTCTCTTGCTCTAGCCCTAATTCCTTCAGTTACACAGAAAAGAAAAGAAAAAGAGCCTGACCAAGTTCACCGTTACATCTTTGGTGCTGTGAAATATTGTTTTCTTTTGGCTATTGGAGCAGCAGCGGGTTTAATTACACTGTTTCCATTAGTTAATGAGTTATTTTTTCAAGATACTGAAGGGTCGAATTTCTTGCGTCTGTTTATGCTCGTGATTTTGTTTAGCTCACTTGCCATAACCATCTCTTCGGTTCTTCAAGGACTTGGAAGAGTGGTTCATACGGCAATAGTCATTCTTATTGCTGTTTTGATAAAGTGGGGGTTGAATATATGGTGGATTCCAAAGTTTGAAGTGTACGGAGCAGCGGCCTCATCTGTTGTAACTGTAGCATTTGTTGTATGCTGTCACCTTCTCCTTTTACATAGGGACTTTTCACTCAAAGAATGGAAGCGGCTCCCTTGGTGTGCTACAGGAGCCTCGATTGTTGGCATGGTAGGGTTTTTAGTCACTGTGGAAGCGTTAATGATCGATATTGAACATCGGCTCGCTTTATTAGTTTATGTTCTGATAATCATAGCGTTTGGAGCAGCCATTTATCTTTACCTACTTATTCGCTTAGGGGCATTTTATAAAAAAGAACTAGAGCTGCTCCCTTTTGGAGAATGGCTAATTAAATTATTACCGAGAGGAAGGCGAGTATGAATACAATTACAATTCTTGGGCTAGGGGCTGGTGAACTTAATCAACTGTCTCTGGGTGTTTATAGACAGTTGCGAGAGGTATCAGGTCCTATTTATGCACGAACATTGGATCATCCGGTTATACAAGGGCTACAAAAAGAAGGGTTGTCATTTGAAAGCTTTGATCAAACATATAGGAAATACGATCAGTTTGAAGATGTGTATGAAGCAATTGTTGGTGAGTTGTTAGCCATTGCTCGTGAACAGGATGTCATTTATGTCGTCCCAGGTCATCCGATGCTTGCGGAGCGTACGGTTCAATTGTTGCTTGAACGAAAGGATGCTAATGTGGTTGTTAATGGTGGACAAAGTTATTTAGATGCTTTATTCACAACACTTCAGATTGATCCAATTGAGGGTTTTCAATTTATAGATGCTACTTCTTTTGAAAGAAATCAACTTCAATTGCAAAATCATATTGTTTTCTCTCAGGTGTATGATTCTATGGTGGCGTCAGAGGTCAAGCTGGCACTGCTTGAGGATTTATCAGCTGATCATGAGGTAACAGTGGTTACTGCTGCGGGAAGTTCTGAGGAGAGGCTTATTGCTATTCCATTAGAGGAGTTAGATCGTTCGGTTGAAGTTAATAATTTGACGAGTGTCTATGTGGCACCTGTTGAAAAAGAGAAGCTCAACCATCAGTTTTTCCGCTTGAGAGAAGTGATTGCTAAGCTTCGCGGTCCTGGGGGTTGCCCGTGGGATCAAAAGCAAACCCATGAATCGTTAAGAAAGTATTTGGTTGAAGAAGCATATGAATTCATCGATGCGGTTAATGGTATGGATGATGAGCATATGGTAGAGGAATTAGGTGACGTATTGCTTCAAGTAATGCTTCACAGTCAAATTGGGGAAGATGATGGGTTTTTTAATGTAAATGATGTCATTCAAGCGGTGACGGATAAAATGATTCGTCGACATCCCCATGTGTTTGGTCAGGTGAAGGTTGAAAATTCGGAGGAAGTTGTAACGAATTGGGATGAGATTAAGAAGCAAGAAAAAGGTAGCACTCCAGATTCGTTACTAGACGGAGTGCCGACAAGCTTCCCGGCATTGCTTCAGGCAGAAGATTTACAAAAGAAAGCTTCTAAAGTAGGATTTGATTGGGACGATGTCGAATTAGTACAAGCGAAGGTAGAAGAAGAATGGCAGGAATTTATAGAAGCTGAACGTGCGAATGACGTTGTAGAAATGGAGAAAGAATTTGGAGACTGGTTATTTGCAATTGTGAACTTAGCCCGCCATTATAAAATTAACGCAGAAACATCTCTGCAACGAACGAATCAAAAGTTTAGAAATAGATTTTCATCGATGGAATCACAAGCATCTAAACGCGATCTTAGACTTGCTGACTATTCATTAGAAGAATTGGAACAGTTGTGGGTCCATGCAAAACTTGAGAAGGGGGAAAATGAAAGATGCGATTAGATAAGTTTTTAAAAATTTCCAGGTTGATTAAACGACGTACATTAGCAAAAGAAATAGCAGATCAGGGAAGAATAAACATTAACGGAACTCCAAGTAAAGCAGCTACTAAAGTAGCCGTCGGAGATGAGTTAACGATCCAGTTTGGTCAAAAGATTTTAACTATTGAAGTGAAATCTTTAAGAGAAAATGTGAAAAAGGACGAAGCACTTACTCTTTATGAAATAAAAAATGAAGAAGCTGTCAACAAATAATCGTAAAAACCACTTCAATCTTTGTAACGGGTTCACTTGTGAGGTGCAAATGTTAAATCACAGGGGAATGAGACAGATTTCCAAGATTGTCGGCGCTACGATTCATTCTAAAATCACAGTTAACAAGGCTTAGAGGAATTTTATCTCTAAGCCTTGTTTTTATGTATGGTTTTAATTTTGCTTAGTAATGATAGTTGTGTTTCTTTTCCAAGGCGTTCTAATTTAGTCGTTCTTTTCATAGCTTGTACTAGAGAAGGAGGCTGTGAAAATGGATGGTTTCGAAAAGAATTTAAGTGGTCGCAGTCATCAGAATCAACAGGTTGATCATAATGTGAAAGTATGGAATCGCAGAAACCTAGAAATATCTGGTGTTAAAGAAGTAGATAGTTTTGATAGTGAAGAATTTCTACTGCAAACGAGTATGGGCTATCTCGTGATTCGTGGAGAGAATTTGCAAATGAAGAATTTAAATGTGGATGAAGGAGAAGTAGCGATTAAAGGACGAGTATTTGAGATGACATACTTGGATGAAAACCATGGGGATAAGGCTAAAGGTTTATTTAGCAAGCTGTTCAAATGACACTAACGACCCAATTTATGACGATGATGTCTATGGTAGCGGGCGGTGTTTATATTGGGGCAGCTGTTGACACCTTTGAACGTTTGTTTCATATGCGAAACAAGAAAAGTTGGTTGGAGTTTATCTGGCAGTCTGCCTTTTGGATCGCTCAGGCTGCTTTTCTTTTTTTTATACTATACACGGTAAACTATGGGGAAATAAGGTTCTATATATTTATCGCTGTTCTATGTGGGTATGCAGCTTATCGAGCATTATTCCAAACGGGCTATAATAAATGGTTGGAATTTTGGATCCGCGTAACGTTAACCATTTTGCGTTTTATTAGGCGTCTTTTTAATATATTTATTTTGTGGCCAATTATAACCTTGGTGATCCTGGCGAAAAATATCATATTTTGGGTTTATCGCCTTTTATACAAGGGTATATATATAGTGTTTCTTGTCATATTCTCCCCAATTTTGTTTGTTTTTCGTATCGTTTGGAAGCTCTTACCGATAAATACGAAAAATTACTTACACAAAATAGGAGGGTTTTGCGTTACAATAAAGAATAGTATTAGTAATAGATGGAATGGGAAAGATAAGGAATAGCGGTTCAGGTTGGTTTTGACATCTACGAAGACATTAGGATTGTACCTTTATTAAAGGGGGCTAACGCAAATGGAAAAGAAATCGTCGGTTGCTCGCATGGATTCTACATACATGAATGATTACGACGCCCATATGGAACGTCACTCCAGAAAGAAAAAACGCTTGATGCGCCGGATCCTGCTATTTAGCCTTTTAATGATAATTGTCGCAGGTTCTATGGTTTTCTATCATGTCCAACAGCGGGTGTTACATGCAGAGAAAGTGGAAGAGTATCAGCAGTTGCAAACTAAAATGGATTCATTAGAAAAAGAAGAGAAGCATTTGAAAGAAGAGATTGATTTGCTAAACAATGAAGAGTATGTTCTGCAAATTGCAAGATCGGATTATTTCTTCTCTAGAGATGGAGAAATTATATTTAAAATGCCAAATAATGAACCTTCTTATTGACACACTTTTCATAGCTTATATATAATAGGTAAGAAGGATATTTTTATCGAAATCTAAGGAGGAGCATTTTTTTTATGTCAATTGAAGTAGGCAGCAAGCTACAAGGTAAGGTAACTGGGATCACTAATTTCGGAGCATTTGTTGAGCTTCCTGAGGGGAAGACTGGTTTGGTCCACATTAGTGAAGTTGCCGATAACTATGTAAAAGACATTAATGAACACCTTAGCCAAGGTGACCAAGTAGACGTTAAGGTTATTAATGTCGGAGATGATGGTAAGATTGGCTTATCTATCAAAAAGGCAAAAGAAAATTATGGTCGTCGTGCGCCTAAGAAACCTCGTAAGCCAGCAGAGTCATTCGAACAAAAGATGAGTACATTTCTAAAGGATAGCGACGAACGCTTAGCAACATTGAAGAAGCAAACCGAGACCAAACGCGGAGGTCGGGGTGCTAAAAGAGGATAGCTTGCTGTCTAGGACAATGAGTAAAAGATGCATATTTATATAGAAACAGACTTGCTTCGGCAGGTCTGTTTTTTTGTCTCTAAAATTAGTTATTTTAGTTTTAATTTATATAATTAAGGTGAAAAGAAAATTGGCTCTTTAATGAATGGGGTGGTCATGCTTGATCGAGTCGGTCTTTCTGTTGATAAGCCTCTTCCAGGAACGGGTCAATCACCAGTAAGGCACCGAACCTCTTTTTTTGTTCGTCTGATAACGTATAGCTGGATTTTCATAATAATTTCTTCTTACTACGATTCATCTTGGATGTGTGTCGGTTTATCCACCTCTCGCTGAACTTCACGTCTCACTTCACCTAAGCCCAGTACACCTGCCGCATAAGGTGCGTTTTTTTATATTATCCTGAGATACTTAGGATTTGAAACATTGTTGTTTTGGATAGATAAATGTTTGAGGAAACCATCTAACAAGCAGCCTGAATACACGTAGACTCCTGTGGGAACAGTGGCCAAAGTGAGAACCCGCAGAACAGGCCTCACGGGTCACCCGCGGAAAGCGAGTGTGGTGGCATAAGCAACAAACTATGCGAAAGCAGCTAAATCAAAAGGTTGTTGGAGATCATCCCCACCCCCACATTTGACAGAGAACCAAATTTTAATTTTGAAATAATATATGGTACTAAAAAAAAGATCTGCTTTCTCTAATGAGAAAGCAGATCTTTTTAAGTAGATGACCCGTACGGGATTCGAACCCGTGATACCGCCGTGAAAGGGCGGTGTCTTAACCACTTGACCAACGGGCCTAATATGTAGCAGGTCGCAGTGCTTGTCTTAAGCGTATCACATCTGCTGCAGACCACTTCAAACTAAAAGTAGCGGCGGAGGGGATCGAACCCCCGACCTCACGGGTATGAACCGTACGCTCTAGCCAGCTGAGCTACACCGCCATATTGTCTTCAAAGGCACAAGAAATATAGTACACTATCAAAAAAAAAGTGTCAATACAAAATAAAAATGTGAGATTACTCTGTTAATTTCGATAGGGGATAATTGGGTATTTTGGATAACAAACGGAGGGGGTGAGGTTGATTTTGTAGAATCAACCTCACAATGTAAAAATACAATCGAAGTTTTTGTTATTGCTCTTCTGTTCTTTTGACAAAATGATTAGTTTTAGTGTGGTTTAATAAACCTAACTTAAAAGGAGTGGTGAAAAAATGTTGGGTACTGTAATGAAACGAGCTGGGCAACAAGCAATTTGGAAAGGATCATCATTGAATCGGGAGATGGAGAAGGTTGCATTAACAGGGTTTACGTTTTTGGCCAATAAAGGTGTATTTCATATGGTGCTTAGTTTATTGCTTGGACGAGCTGTTATTTTATCATCGATGGCGCCGTTCGGGGTTGCCTTTCTAGCTGTGATTTGGTGGTTTAAACGTCCGTTGATGATTCCTGCAACCATGATGATGGCGATTGGAGCTTCTACATATAGTTACGGTCATGCGGGGTTTATTGTTGGGGCAGCAGCTTCAATCTTAGTGCTAAACGGGTTATTAAACCATTTAAGTCAGCCGCAGCGTTGGTTACCCGTAATGGCTGCTCTTGCAAGTATGATTCCTCGTACGGCTAGTCTTGCTTTCCTGGATCGGTGGCAGTTATACGAAATCTTTCTTCTGGTTTCCGAGGGGGTGCTAACGTTTATCCTTGTTCTCATCTTTATGCAGAGCTTACCGCTTTTATCACCACAACGTTATCATCCCACCTTAAAGAATGAAGAAATTGTTTGTTTTATTATATTGCTAGCCTCCGTTTTAACAGGAATGGTTGGCTTTGAGTTTCAGGAAGTGGCCATGGTTGATGTATTTGCTCGTTATTTAGTCATCTTACTGGCTTATATAGCTGGAGCTGCTATTGGTTCTACTGTGGGGGTGGTAACTGGACTTGTTTTAAGCTTTTCACAAGTGGACCATCTTTATCAAATGAGTTTGCTTGCCTTTTCGGGTTTATTAGGAGGTTTATTAAAAGAAGGTAAAAAAATTGGGGTAAGTACAGGGCTTTTTGTAAGTACCATTCTAATGGGGTTTTATACAGGGGGGGATTTGTCTGCTACGATGTGGGCCTCTTTCCTCGCAATCATTCTGTTCTTCTTGACACCAGATCGCTGGGTCAAGAGGTTATCACGCTTTGTCCCTGGGACAGATGAGCATCGTCAAGAGCAACAGAAGTATTTACAAAAGGTTAGGGATGTGACAGCTGTTCGTGTCGGTAAGTTCTCAGATGTTTTTGAGGCTTTGTCCAAGAGTTTCCTTCATATTGACCGCACAAAACCAGAGACGGATAGTATGCAAGAAGTGGATTATTTTTTAAGCAATGTAACGGAAAAGACGTGTCAGGCTTGTTTTAAAAAAGAAAAGTGCTGGATTAATCAGTTTGATGAAACACATAACCTAATGACGGATTTAATGGTGGAGATCGATGAAAAAGAAGAGGTAGGGAGGTTGATGCGAAAAAATGTTGATCAATACTGTGTAAAATCACAGAAATTGATTGACACGATGAAGTATGAGCTATCGTTTTATCATGCAAATAAACAATTAAAGCAACAAGTCCAAGAGAGTCGTCGTTTTGTTGCGGAACAACTCCATGGCGTGTCTGAAGTTATGCATAATTTTGCTGAGGAGATCGTAAAGGAACGAGAGCATCATGAGCATAAGGAACAAATTATTCATGAAGCACTAGAACGGTTAGGTTTAAATGTATCGAAACTAGAAATTTACACATTGGAGGCTGGCAATATTGATTTAGAAGTGGTAATCGAAATTAATCAGTATAGGGGGGAAGGAGAAAAATTAATTGCACCATTATTATCTGATATCTTACAAGAAGCGATTGTGGTTACGTTGGAGGATATTTCGCCTTATCCGAATGGGCGCTGTTTATTAACGTTTGGATCAGCGAAACATTACACGATCGAGTCAGGTGTGGCGCATGCAGCAAAAGGAGGAGGGTTTATATCCGGAGATAGTTATTCAATGATGGAGTTAGGGCGAGGGAAATTCGCATTAGCTATTAGTGATGGTATGGGCAATGGGGAACGCGCCCATGAAGAAAGTGTAGAAACGTTACGCTTATTAAAGCAAATCTTGCAATCTGGCATTAAAGAGTCAGTAGCAATTCAGTCTATTAATTCAATTCTTTCATTGAGGAGTAATGATGAAATATTTTCAACTTTGGATTTAGCCATAATTGATCTTCATTTGGCAACTTCGAAGTTTATTAAAATTGGAAGCACACCAAGTTTTATTAGAAGGGGAGGGCAAATTTTCTCTGTTGAGTCAGGCAATTTACCGATGGGCATCATTCCTGAGGTGGATGTTGACACGACTAGTGAACAGTTAAAAGCTGGTGACTTACTAATTATGGTGAGTGACGGAATTTTAGAAGGGCAGAAACATGTAGAAAATGTGGAACTCTGGTTAAAGCGTAAAATCAGGGAAATTGAAGAAACGGACCCACAAGCTGTTGCGGACATTCTGTTAGATGAAGTGATTCGTACAAAGTCAGGAGATATTGATGATGATATGACAGTTCTCGTTGCTCGAATTGATCATTTTATTCCAGAATGGTCAGCTATTCCTGTTCAGAAAAAACAAGCCTAGTTTTACGTATATTCCTCTTCGGTATTGGCGAAAATGGTCATAACGAATGAGGAGGGAACATCGATGAAAGCAGGACGTTTAAAACAAATTTTATTATTAACAGATGGGTGTTCGAACTATGGGGAGGATCCTATTGCGGTTGCTGCATTAGCTAGGAATCAAGGGGTAACTGTCAATGTTATCGGAGTTCTTGATGATCTACAGGCAGGGGAGCCCCAAGGGTTAAAGGAAGTGGAATCCATCGCAGAAGCCGGTGGAGGAGTTAGTCAAATTGTATATCAAAAAAATTTATCGGAAACGGTACAAATGGTTACCAAACAAGCGATGAACCAAACGATTCAAGGAGTTGTGAATAAAGAACTGCAACATATTCTGGGTGAAAGCAAGACGATTGAAGAGCTGCCACCTGAGCAAAGGGGAGAGGTTGTAGAGATTGTTGATGATCTTGGGGAGACGTGTCAGTTAGAGGTGCTAGTACTAGTGGATTCCAGCGCGAGTATGCATCATAAACTCCCAACTGTTAAAGAAGCCCTTGCTGATTTGTCACTAAGTTTAAATGCCCGAACGGGGGCCAATCAATTTAGTGTTTATTCCTTTCCTGATCCCAAACATACAATTAAAGAAAGGCTGGCCTGGACAACAGAGTTAAGTGCTATGCATGGTTTATTCTCTAAGTTATCAAGTGGGGGTTATACACCAACTGGGCCTGCCTTAAAGGAAGCTCTCTATGCATTTACTAAAAAATCTATAGCAAAAGATGAACAAGGTAGGGTAGATCCTTATGAAGAAACCGGTTTTTAATCTCACGTCAGGAACTGTTGTTCGCGGAAAATGGAACCATCATGCTTATCACATCATTCAAAAACTTGGAGAGGGAGCTTGTGGGGTTGTTTATCTATGTCAAAAAAATGGGGAGAAGTACGCGCTTAAAGTAGGGACTGAGAGTTCTAGGCTTATGCTTGAAGTAAATATGCTTAAGAAATTCAGTAAGGTCCAAGGGGTGAAACTTGGGCCTTCTTTTGTTGACGTTGATGACTGGTTACCTACTGAAGGAAGTAACTATCCTTTTTATGTAATGGAGTACATTAACGGTCAATCTTTCTCGGAATTTTTAAAAGGGAAGAAGAAAGAATGGGTCGGTATAGGAGCAATGCAGGTGTTAAGTGATTTAGAGCATTTGCATAATGCGGGCTATGTTTTCGGGGACTTGAAGACGGATAACTTACTAGTAGCTGATTCAAAAGTGCAATGGATTGATGTAGGTGGAGTTACAGGGATTGGGCGAGCTATTAAAGAGTATACAGAATTTTATGATCGAGGGTATTGGGGATACGGATCTCGTCGAGCTGAACCAAGTTATGATTTGTTTGCAGTAACTATGATTATGTTAGAAACCGTATACCCTCAACGGTTCACAGCAAAAAAAGACCCTAAAATGACATTGCAGGACAAGCTAAAGCAAGCGGATCTGCCTTCAGATTACAAAAGGGTAATATCGGCTTGTTGGCAAGGGAGATATCATTCGGCAACAGAAATGAAAGAAGCGCTAGGCCACATTTTGATGAAAAGAGTGCAGCCAACTAAACCTTCTGTTAGAAAAGGAATTCAAACAGACTCTTCAGAGTGGGGAGAAATGCTTGGAGTGAGTTTTATTTCCCTTAGTTTTTACGGTATTTCCATGTGGAACTTATGGCTATAGGTGAATGCTTTGCAGGATAAGTATGTGCAGTGGTACTATGGGGGGAGATGTGAGGGGGAGAGAGTTGTTGCTGGGAACTGTTAATGCATTTGTGAAAAGACACGATTTAATCCAACCTAACCAAACGATAGTGGTAGCCGTGTCGGGCGGCCCAGATTCACTCGCTCTGCTTCACTACTTATGTCGGATTAAAGAAGAATATCAATTAAAACTTATTGTAGCCTCTGTGGACCATGGACTTAGAGGGGAAGCATCCCACCAAGATATGGTGTTTGTAGAATCTATGGCTGATCAATGGAATATAGATTTTCGTGGAACCTTAGTGGATGTAGCTGCGTATAAAAAGCAGACGGGCATGGGAACACAAGAAGCAGCACGAACAATGCGTTATGAATTTTTCTCTCAGGTGATGAAGGAATTTGAAGCAGATAAACTGGCATTTGGCCATCACGGAGATGATCAAGCAGAAACCATGCTCATGCAGTTTTCAAGAAGTGCATTACCTGAAGCTATCCACGGAATGCCGGTGAAACGTCCGTTTTCTGACGGGCAAATCATTCGTCCGTTCCTTTGCTTGACCAAAGGTGAGCTTTTGAGTTATTGCTCTACTCATCATCTCCATCCAAGGTTTGATCCATCTAATGATCAAACTGATTATACTCGTAATAATTTTCGTAAGCATATCCTTCCCTTCTTAAAAGATGTAAACCCTAAATTTCATGAACACATGCAGCAAATGAGTGAACGTGTGACAGAAGATCGAAAATTTATTGAAAACCAAGCAAAACAAGTGCTAAAAACCATGAAGATGTCTGGGGAAGAGGGTGGGTTTACGCAATTTTCTAAAACCACCTTTCAAAATTGTCCCCTTGCTTTACAAAGGAGGGCCTTTCATCTAATATTAAACTATCTGTATGGTAATCAAATTGAGGAGATCTCTTACTTACACGAAGAGATGTTTTTTCACCTTTTACAGGAACAAAAACCTAATGCAATGTTGAACTTTCCAAGAGGTTTGAAGGTCATTCGTGCTTATGATGAAATTACGTTCACCTTTAAAGCAAATAAAGAGAGTTCAAACTTTACCAAAACACTATACATAGGAGAACAAGTTTCACTTCCAGATGGTTCAGTGGTCTCTTTAGAATTGGGGGAAAGCTTCGATGGGCAAGGGAAATATGTGTTCATTTGTGATTCACATCACGTAACTCTACCGCTTGTCATACGTAATAGACAACCAGGAGATCGAATGATGATCAAAGGAATGAATGGGTCGAAAAAGGTAAAAGATATTTTTATCGACCTTAAAACACCTGCGCGATTGCGTGATACTTGGCCACTTGTTACTGATCGTGATGGTCGAATTCTATGGCTTATTGGGTTGAAAAAAGGTGAAGGGTGTACTAGGGACCCTTCTGGTACATGGCTTCGATTACAATATGAAAATAATGGAGAAACGTAGGAGGAGCTTTCATGCACAACGAAATTGAGAAGACCTTAATTTCTGAAGATGAAATTCAAGAGAAATGCAAGGAGCTTGGATCGCAAATAACAGAAGAGTACGAAGGTCGTTTCCCTCTAGCTATTGGTGTTTTAAAAGGAGCTATGCCATTTATGGGAGACCTTTTAAAAAGAGTGGAGACCCACCTGGAAATGGACTTTATGGATGTTTCCAGTTATGACGGAGGTATGAGATCCACAGGCGAGGTTAAAATTGTAAAGGACCTTGATACGCAAGTGGAAGGCAGAGACCTCATCATTGTTGAGGATATTATTGATAGTGGTTTGACATTAAGCTACTTAGTGGACTTGTTTAAATACCGTAAAGCAAAATCCATTAAAATTGTGACGCTTTTGGATAAACCTGAAGGGCGAACCTCTCATATAAAAGCTGATACAATTGGTTTTGAAGTTCCGGATGAGTTCGTGGTTGGATATGGTTTAGACTACAATGAAAAATATCGGAATTTACCGTATATCGGTGTCCTAAAACCAGAAGTGTATGGTGGGTAATGCAATTATTTATGATGGTTCGTTCAAACGTTTCAAATGTAAGGGTAATTAGTTGTATGTTCTGTTTTTGGTATGATAACATTTACTATAGTTTTTCTCGCTTGGGAGGAGGTAGGCAATGAACCGGATATTTCGTAATACAATCTTTTACTTACTAATCTTCCTCGTAGTGATCGGCGTAGTCGGTCTATTTAGAGGTCAAGGTGAGCCAGAAGAAACATTAAATGTGAACGAATTTTACGATAGATTGAATAATGGTGAAATCGAAGAAATGACGATGCAGCCTGTCAATGGAGTGGTTCGTGTCACAGGTTCAATAGCTGGAAGTGCAGAAGATGAAACATTTACAGCCAATATTCCAGCTAATGAAGAAATCATTTCGAATGTGAGCAGTCAAGCTCAAGAGCAAAGTATTTTGTCGGTTGAAGAAGAAGAACAGCCGAGTGTATGGGTGACTGTATTAACATCCATCATTCCGTTTGTGATTATATTTATCTTGTTTATCTTCTTGCTTAACCAAGCTCAGGGCGGCGGTAGTCGTGTCATGAACTTTGGTAAAAGTAAAGCAAAACAATACAGTGAAGACAAGAAGAAAGTTCGTTTCAAAGACGTTGCGGGTGCTGATGAAGAGAAGCAGGAACTTGTAGAAGTTGTTGATTTCTTGAAAGACCCTCGTAAGTTTACCGCAGTCGGTGCGCGTATTCCTAAAGGTGTGTTGCTTGTAGGCCCACCAGGAACAGGTAAAACGTTACTAGCTAGAGCCGTAGCCGGAGAAGCGGGTGTTCCGTTCTTCTCTATCAGTGGTTCAGATTTCGTTGAGATGTTCGTTGGTGTTGGTGCATCGCGTGTACGTGACTTATTTGAAAATGCCAAAAAGAATGCACCGTGTATCATCTTCATTGATGAGATCGATGCGGTGGGACGTCAACGTGGTGCTGGTCTAGGCGGTGGTCATGATGAACGTGAACAAACGCTTAACCAACTGCTAGTTGAAATGGATGGTTTCGGTGCCAACGAAGGAATCATTATGATCGCAGCAACAAACAGACCAGATATCCTAGACCCAGCCTTATTACGTCCGGGACGTTTTGACCGTCAAATCACGGTAGACCGACCAGATGTGAAAGGACGTCAAGCTGTGCTTGGTGTTCATGCTAGGGACAAACCTTTGGCTGATAATGTTGACTTGAAAACAATCGCTCTTCGTACCCCTGGATTCTCAGGTGCTGATCTTGAAAACTTGCTAAACGAAGCTGCCTTAGTGGCTGCTCGTTCAGATAGCACGGCCATTGATATGCTGCATGTTGATGAAGCCATTGATCGTGTTATCGCTGGTCCAGCTAAGAAGAGTCGTGTCATTTCTAAGAAAGAACGTAACATTGTTGCCCACCACGAAAGTGGACACACTGTTATTGGTATGGTTCTGGATGACGCTGATATGGTTCATAAGGTTACGATTGTCCCTCGTGGCCAAGCTGGCGGTTATGCTGTCATGCTTCCGCGTGAAGATCGCTACTTTATGACGAAACCAGAATTACTTGATAAGATTACTGGCTTACTAGGTGGACGTGTTGCTGAGGAAGTAATGTTTGGAGAAGTATCTACAGGTGCTCACAATGACTTCCAACGTGCTACGGCTATTGCTCGTAAGATGGTAACTGAATACGGTATGAGTGATAAGCTCGGACCACTTCAATTCGGTAAAAACTCTGGAGGCCAAGTGTTCTTAGGTCGTGACATTCAAAACGAGCAGAACTATAGTGACCAGATTGCGTATGATATCGATACAGAAGTTCAGAAGTTTATTACAGATAGTTACGATCGTGCGAAGACGATTTTAACTGAAAATAAAGATAAGCTTGAATTGATTGCCAGCACGTTATTAGAAGTAGAAACATTAGATGCTACTCATATTGAATCCCTATTTGAAAAGGGACGCCTTCCAACGGATGAAGAGCTTGAAGAGATTGCTGTTAAAAATAACAAGCAACTTAAGCATAACAAGGAAGAGCAAAAGGAAATTGATGAGCGTCAGGAAAATAATGAGAATGTGCGGGTTAATCTGAAGTCAAAAGAAGAAGATGTAGAAAATAATACATCCTCTACAACAAGTAATGATACAGATGAAGCTCCTAAATCTTCGGAAGAGAGTACGGATTCGGAAGATAGTAATCGTAAGTCAGATGATCGTCAATAGTTTTAAGTTAAACCACGTTCCTTTTTATAAAGGAATGTGGTTTTTTCTGTCTAATTTTGAGATTTCATCACCGCATTGAGATTGTCAATTGTGATATGATTAAGCCGAAGGAAATGAAACGGAGGCTTTGTGTATGATCTTTGTACTGGATGTGGGGAACACAAACACGGTTTTGGGCGTTTTTGATGAAGATGAACTGAAATACCAGTGGCGAATTAAAACGGATCGACATAAAACAGAAGATGAATATGGCATGCTTATAAAGTCACTTTTTGAGCATGAAGGTCTTACTTTTGAAAGTATAAACGGTGTGATTATATCTTCTGTTGTACCACCTATTATGTTTGCATTAGAACGTATGTCTCGTTATTACTTTAATAAAAGTCCGATGATAATCGGAGAGGATGAAATAAAGTCTGGTCTTGCTATGAAGTATCCGAATCCAAGTGAAATTGGAGCCGATCGAATCGTAAATGCTGTTGGGGCCATTCAAGAATACGACACGCCGCTCGTTATTATTGATTTTGGGACAGCTACCACTTATTGTTATATTAGTGAAAAAGGTGAATATGTTGGTGGAGCTATAGCCCCTGGGATTAACATATCGATGGAAGCTTTATATGCTAAAGCAGCTAAACTTCCAAAAATTGAAATTAAAAACCCTGAGCAAGTTATTGGTTCTTCAACGGTTGAAGCTATGCAATCTGGCATATTCTATGGATATGTCGGTCAAGTTGATGAAGTGGTTCGAAGGATGAAAGAAGCTTCTACCTTACATCCTACGGTCATAGCAACGGGAGGGTTAGCTTCCCTTATAGCAGATCAATCACGGACAATTGATGTTGTTGATTCGCATTTAACGTTAAAAGGATTGAATAAAATATATCAAACGAACAAAGATAATAAAGCGTTCAAAGGAGAAGGATGATCTATGTCAGATTATTTAGTACGTGCCATTGGTTTTAATGGGCATGTACGTGCTTATGCCATACAGTCAACAGAAACAGTAGAAGAAGCTAGACGCAGGCAGGATTCTTGGGCAACAGCATCTGCTGCGTTAGGT
This sequence comes from Halobacillus seohaensis, assembly GCF_042663045.1. Lineage (NCBI taxonomy): Bacteria > Bacillati > Bacillota > Bacilli > Caryophanales > Bacillaceae > Halobacillus > Halobacillus seohaensis. The sequence continues at coordinate 45,148 of NZ_JBHSZV010000018.1, forward strand.
CGTACACTAACAATTAGTGCTATGATTGGCGCTATGTTGAAAGGTGAAGAAAAACTCACGGTTAAAATTGAAGGGGATGGCCCGGTTGGAGCGATCATTACTGATGCAAACTCTAAGGGCCAAGTTCGAGGCTATTTACAAAATCCTCACGTTGATTTTGATCTAAATCAACAAGGCAAGTTAGATGTCGCTCAAGCTGTAGGAACGAATGGAACGTTGAGTATCGTTAAAGATTTAGGCATGAAAGATCATTTTACAGGGCAAGTTCCGATTGTTTCTGGAGAAGTGAGTGAAGACTTTACGTATTATTTTGCAAACTCCGAACAAGTGCCATCTGCTGTAGGAGCAGGTGTTCTTGTTGATACAGACCACACCATTTTGGCTTCTGGAGGATTTATTATTCAAATGATGCCAGGTGCAGATGATGAAACAACTTCAGCCATTGAAAAGCGTTTAAGCGAGATTGCCCCTATTTCAACAATGGTTCGAGAAGGGAAAACTCCTGAAGAAATATTAGAGGTTCTCTTAGGTAAAGAACAATTGCAAATTCTAGATTCAATGCCTGTAGAATTTAAGTGTCATTGTTCAAGAGAACGTGTCGAAATGGCGATTTCCAGTTTAGGTGATGAAGAAATTGAACGTATGATCGAAGAAGACCAAGGGGCGGAAGCGAAGTGTCACTTCTGCAATGAAGATTATCAGTTCGGTGAAAAAGACCTTAGAGAGTTACAGTCTAATCCCTCACAATAAGATAGCTGCACAATAATTGAGTGAAACAGTAATATCTTCTGTTTCGCTCGTTTTAATTTTGGGAATACTCAAGTAAAATGATTGAAATGTTTGACAATAAAAGAAATTATGCGTACATTGGTATTGAATCCCTATAAAAATACTTGGTTTTAGGAGTGAAATGATGCGAATAGCTAATAATGTAAGTGAACTAGTAGGACAAACACCTATGGTTAAATTGAATGGAAGTGCTGAAGAAAATAGTGCTGACATCTACTTGAAACTTGAGTACATGAATCCTGGAAGTTCAGTGAAAGACCGTATTGCTCTGTCAATGATTGAGGCAGCAGAAGAATCAGGAGAGTTAAAAGATGGCGATACAATAGTAGAACCGACGAGTGGTAATACTGGAATAGGTATCGCGATGATTGCAGCTGCAAAAGGTTACAGAACTGTTCTTGTTATGCCAGATACTATGAGTCAAGAACGTAGGAATTTACTGCGTGCTTATGGTGCTGAGTTAGTTCTGACTCCAGGTGCAGATGGAATGAAAGGCGCGATTAAAAAAGCCTCTGAATTAGAAGAAAAACACGGATATTATATGCCACAGCAATTTAACAACCAGGCTAACGTCGCTGTTCATGAAAAAACAACAGGTCCGGAAATCGTTGAGCAAATGGGTGATCAGCTGGATGCTTTCGTATCTGGTATTGGAACTGGCGGTACAATTACAGGTGCTGGTAAAGTATTAAAAGAGAAATATCCAGACGTAAAAATATATGCAATTGAACCAGAAGGCTCTGCGATATTATCAGGCGGACAGCCAGGCCCACACAAGATTCAAGGGATTGGTGCAGGATTTGTTCCTGGTATTTTAAATACAGAAATTTATGATGAAGTCTCTCTAGTATCCACTGAAGATGCTTATGCTGCAGCTCGTGAAGCGGCAAGAAAAGATGGAATTCTTGGAGGCGTTTCCTCAGGAGCGGCTATCCACGTAGCGAAACAAGTAGCAAAACAGCTAGGAAAAGGAAAAAAAGTAGTTGCAATTATTCCGAGTAATGGTGAAAGATACTTATCAACCCCTCTTTACCAATTCGAAGAAGAGTAATGCGAGATTCAAAAAAGCTGTGTTCCTTACAAGGGACACAGCTTTTTTGTTTTTTAAAGAGGATATGGTGTAAAATAAGTAAATAATCAAGTTGTGAAAAGAGGCTGTTTTTATGGACTTCAAGCTAAGCACATCAAGTAAAACTTATTCATTATCCAAGCAGACCCTTGTTATGGGAATTTTGAATGTAACGCCTGATTCCTTTTCGGATGGAGGGCGATTTAATGAGTTAGAAAAGGCAGTTGAGCGTGCGGTTCAAATGGAAATGGACGGAGCTGACATTATAGATATAGGTGGAGAATCAACTCGTCCCGGACACAAGCCCGTGTCTGAACGAGAAGAAATTAAACGGGTTGCTCCAATTATTCAAGCGCTTAAAGATAGAGTGTCTGTTCCAATTTCTATTGATACATATAAAGCAGAGGTAGCTAGACAAGCTGTGGAAGCGGGAGCAGAAATTATTAACGATGTATGGGGGGCTAAAAAAGAACCGCGGATTGCCGAGGTTGCGGCTCGTTATGATGTACCGCTCATTCTAATGCATAATCGTGAAAACCAAGAATATAGTGATCTGATTTTTGATATGAAACAAGATCTAAAGAAATGCATAGAGATAGCTCTTAAAGCGGGAGTGAAGAGGGAACAAATTATTCTCGATCCTGGTGTTGGCTTTGCAAAAACATTTGAGGATAATGTAGAAGTGATGAGGGAATTAGATCAATTTCACGATTTGGGTTATCCTTTGTTACTAGGAACATCACGAAAGACATTTATAGGAGAGACATTAGATTTACCTAAAGAGGAAAGAATGGAAGGTACAGGGGCGACAGTTTGTTATGGAATATCAAAAGGGATTCATATTGTAAGAGTTCACGATGTGAAACCTATAGGCCGAATGGTCAAGATGATGGATGCGATGATGGGGAGGCAAAGCTAAATGGACCAAATTAATGTTAATGGTATGGAGTTTTGGGCTTATCATGGACTTTTTCCTGAAGAAAATAAATTAGGTCAGCGTTTCTATGTAGATCTTGAGTTGGAACTGAATTTAAAGCCTGCCGGAACGACTGATGACATGAATGAGTCGATTAATTATGGAGATGTATATCAGGTAACAAAAACTATTGTAGAAGGAGAACCAAAAAACTTAGTAGAGACTGTATCTGAAAATTTAGCAGGCGAGCTTCTTCACCAATTCTCACTTTTAGAAGGTTGCCGCGTCAAGATAACTAAACCGGACCCACCTATCCCTGGGCATTATAAATCTGTGGCCATCGACATCTATAGGAGCCGGAGCGATGACTAGAGCTTATATTGCACTAGGTTCTAACATGTCACAAAGAGAGCAATACTTAACTGAAGCAATTGAACAGCTAGACAACCATAAGAAAATTGGGGTGATTATCCAGTCAGAAATTTATGAGACTGCCCCAGTAGGATTTACTGACCAAAATGATTTTTTAAATATGGTTATTGAAGTGGAAACATCATTACCCCCTTTGGCCTTACTTGACTTTTGCCAAAAAATTGAACGGGAATTAGGGCGGAAACGAGTGATTAAATGGGGGCCACGAACAATAGACCTTGACATTTTGCTCTATAATCAAGAAAATATGGAGGATGAGCGTCTATCGATACCACACCCCCATTTGCATGAAAGAGCTTTTGTGGTGGTGCCATTAGCAGAAGTGAATCCAGAAGTCTATATTTCTTCTGTACATCAACGAGCTCAGGAAGTGCTGGAACAATTGCCAGAGGAAGAAGTAGCTGGTGTGCGCATCTGGAAGCAGCGTTGAAATCGTTCATTTTACGAAGCAGTTTTCGGATATAGATTAAGCAATAATATATATTGAAGGTGAATGCATTATGTACAGTATTCATATTCGAAACCAAGTCGTATTGGCCTCCTATGGCTGGAGTTGTTTTGTAACTCAGCATTACGTCTAACTGTTAAAGAGTTCGGGCAGGATTGGTAATTGAAGCGGCAAAGTTCGCGACCGCTAATACCATCGATATTAATATGGGCGGTCCCGTACCCAAGAAAACCTGTCACTGTGAAAATGCGTGCAGGCTGGGACCAAGAGCATGTCTATGCACTGGAAAACGGTAAAACCTTGGACACGGCAGGCGCCAAAGCTGTGGCACTTCATGGTCGTAAGCGCGATCAAATGATTGGAATCTTTTATGATTTCGCTGCTGATATTGAAGAGAGCATAAAGGATTCCTAAATGGTTTGCCGTTGACACCTTTCAAGGACTTTTCTATACTAAACGTTAGTGAGAATGCTGCCAGTGACTTGCTGGCAGTTTTTATTTATAAGAAACGTCTAATTACTATATAAACCTTTTCAAGAATGGAGTGATGATCATGTCAGAAGAACTCAATGACCAAATGCAGGTCAGACGGGAGAAGTTGAACTCCTATAGAGAACAAGGGCTTGACCCTTTTGGAAGTAAGTTTGAACGTACAGCTCTCGCAGATGAATTAACTTCTCAATATGATGAATTTACAAAAGAAGAATTAGAAGAAAAGCAAATTCCGGCAACAATCGCAGGTCGAATTATGACCAAGCGTGGAAAAGGAAAAGCGGGATTTGCTCATATTCAAGATTTGAGTGGACAAATTCAGTTATATGTTCGTAAAGATGCGATAGGCGAAGATGCTTATGAGATTTTTAAATCTGCAGACATTGGGGATATTGTTGGCGTTACAGGCGAAATGTTCAAAACGAATGTAGGTGAACTATCTGTAAAAGCGAGTGAGTTTGAAATCCTAACTAAATCACTACGCCCTTTGCCAGAAAAGTTTCATGGTCTTAAAGATGTTGAACAGCGCTACCGTCAGCGTTATTTAGATTTAATAACTAACCCTGAAAGTCGCGATACCTTTGTGTTGCGCAGTAAAATCATTCAATCTATGCGTAGATACTTAGATAACTTAGGTTTTCTAGAAGTAGAAACGCCAATGATGCATAGCATTCCAGGTGGAGCTTCTGCCCGTCCATTCGTCACTCATCACAATGCTCTTGATATGGAGCTTTATATGAGAATTGCTATTGAGCTGCACTTAAAAAGATTAATTGTTGGCGGTATGGAGAAAGTTTATGAAATTGGACGAGTTTTCCGAAACGAAGGGGTGTCCACTCGACATAACCCTGAATTTACAATGATTGAACTATATGAGGCGTACGCTGATTATCATGACATTATGAGTTTGACCGAACAGCTCATTGCTCATATTGCAAAGGATGTACTAGGATCTTCCAAGGTTCAGTACGATGAACACGAGATTGATCTAGAGCCAGAATGGGCACGCCTTCACATGGTTGATGCTGTTAAAGAATATACAGGTGTTGACTTTTGGAAAGAGATGAGCGATGAAGAAGCTAAAGCCTTAGCGAAGGAACATGGCATCGACATTCAAGAAACAATGACATTCGGACATATAGTAAATGAGTTTTTTGAGCAAAAGGTAGAAGAAAAGCTGATTCAGCCGACATTTGTATATGGTCACCCAATTGAAATTTCACCTTTAGCTAAAAAGAACCCAGAAGATGCTCGATTTACCGATCGGTTTGAGTTATTTATTGTGGGTCGAGAGCATGCCAACGCATTCTCTGAGCTTAATGATCCAATTGATCAACGTGAACGGTTTGAAGCACAATTGAAAGAACGTGAAGAAGGAAATGATGAAGCACATCTCATGGATGATGACTTCTTAGAATCTCTGGAGTATGGAATGCCGCCAACAGGAGGGCTAGGCATTGGTATTGATCGCTTAGTCATGCTTTTGACGAATTCAGCATCCATTAGAGACGTGCTATTATTTCCGCAAATGAGAAATAGATAATTCGAATAGTATAGTAAATTTTAGCACCTCCAATCCTAGTGAATTTGGAGGTGCTATTTTTATAGTTCAGGAAAACAATTATCAGAAAAAACTTTTATTTAAATATCCCCTTGATGTGTTATTCTAACCGTGGTATATTATTAAACGTCGCAGCAAAAGAGCACGACAAACAAATCAAAAACAATTAATATTACACAGAAAAGTTGTTGACTTAAAACTTACAACATGGTATATTAATTGAGTCGCTGTTTTGAAGCGGCAAACCAATTGATCTTTGAAAACTGAACGAACCAACCAGTA
>NZ_JBHSZV010000019.1:0-59966 GCF_042663045.1 Halobacillus seohaensis
AGTTAAGCTCTTCAGCGCCGATGGTAGTCGGGTCGATCCCCGTGAGAGTAGGACGCTGCCACGTTAACTTAAAAAAAGTCGAAAGCATAAGCTTTCGACTTTTTTTATATATTTAATACATATCACCGATTTTTATTTCTGATGGCAAGGGTGGGGGAAACAATGGAACAAATATATATGTTTACGGAAAATCTTGATATATTTTCAATCCGTTTATGTATTGCCTTATTACTATCGGGTTTGATTGGTTTTGAGAGAGAATTAAAAAACCACTCGGCTGGATTCCGTACCCATATTCTTGTAGGGATTGGTTCCTGTTTAATGATGTTATTATCTTTATATGGATTTGAATCATTTATTCTTCATTATGACAATACCCGGTTCGATCCCTCTCGTATTCCTTCTTACGTTATAAGTGGGATTGGTTTTCTTGGGGCAGGTACAATTATTGTGAATGGAATGACAATAAGGGGATTAACTACCGCAGCGTCAATTTGGACTGTAGCTGGATTGGGTTTAGTTGTAGGTGCCGGTATGTATGGGGTGGCTATACTAGCTACTCTACTTGTGCTCCTTAGCTTAATCTTCTTAAATAATTTAGAGAAGAAGTATGTAAGTCATTACTTTAAGAACTCCTATGTAATACTTGCAGACGACCATGTGAAAATAAGTGAGGTTCTTTCTGTTTTTGATAACGAAAGTATGATGCTTCAAAGAGTTGAGTTAGAAAAGGAGAATAATGATAGAAGGAAAATTTTCATTCAATTAGAAAGCAACCAGCACTATGATGAAGCTTATTTATTAGAGAACCTATCGAAACTAAATAATGTAATACAAGTTACTCAGAGAAATTAAAAACTATGCGATATATATCGTATAGTTTTTTTGTTTTAATCTTGGATTAATTAGGGAATGATTACTTATGTAACTCAAAACATTTTAGTTGCTAAAGAAAATAAAATTAGTATAATAAAGTTAAGGTCAAAGATAGTCAAAGTCAAAAGAGGGGGAGGGAAAATGCGGAATATTTCCGATATTATTGAAGAGTACTTGAAAAACATCTTAGATGAGAATCAAAAGCAAGCCATTGAAATTAAGCGAAGTGAAATTGCAGATCAATTTCAGTGTGTTCCATCTCAAATTAATTATGTGATTAAAACCCGTTTTACTGTGGAAAAGGGGTATATAGTTGAAAGTAAGCGTGGTGGCGGCGGTTATATCCGTATACGTCGTGTACAACATCGCTCAGAATCACAGATGATTGATGAGATTGTCAGTATGATTCAGCCAGAGGTTTCTCAGTCTGTAGCTATAGATATCATTCAAAGATTATTTGAAAACGATAGTATTACAGATCGTGAAGCACGCATGATGGGTAGTGTGATGGAACGTGAGATTCTTGCATTCCCTCTTCCTCTCAGGGATGAGATCCGTTCCAGAATCCTTACGGCTATGTTGTTTACCCTTAAGTATAAAAGTTAGCTTAGGAGGGAGGAATTATTATGGATTGTCAACGATGCCATAAACGTCCTGCGACTGTTCACTTGACCCAAGTCATAAATGGTGAAAAGACAGAAACTCATGTATGTGAATATTGTGCCAAAGAAAAAGGATATATGAGTGATAATGAAGAAAACTTTACGTTAAATGATTTATTATCAGGGCTTTTTAATTATGAACAAAGTCCATCGATAAAAGGTAATCATTCAAAAGCTTTTCAATCCAATAAACAACTGAAATGTCCAACTTGTGGCTTAACCTATCAAAATTTTGCGCAAATTGGCAAGTTTGGGTGTGGAGATTGTTATAAAACCTTTAATGAGCGTTTGAATCCGATATTCCGCCGTGTGCATAGTGGAAATACGAGGCATGACGGGAAGGTTCCTAAGCGAGAAGGTGGAAATTTGCATTTGAAAAGGCAAATTGGAGAATATAAATCCGAACTTCAGCGTCTGATTGAACAAGAAGAGTTTGAGGAAGCTGCTAAAATAAGAGATCAGATCCGTTCTTTAGATCATCAACTTCATCAGGGAGAGGAGGATGAGGAATAATGTCTATAGAACAATTTATAAATGGAGCGATTAGTCCCTGGATGAAGGAAGAGGGACCAGACAGTGACATTGTCATGAGTAGCCGCATCCGATTGGCTCGAAACTTTCAGAAGTACCCTTTCCCGATTATAGCTTCTGAAGAGCGAATGGAAGAGGTACTAAACTTTTTTAAAAAAGAATACAATGGTCAGTCTTTTAGAGATTACAAGAAATTTGAAGTTGTCGAAATGAATGATTTGCAACCAATTGAGAAAAGAGTTTTAGTTGAAAAGCACTTAATCAGTCCGCATTTAACAGATCACTCAAAATATTCAGCATCTTTAATTTCACAAAATGAACAAGTATCGATTATGATTAATGAAGAGGATCACATTCGCATTCAACTTTACTTCCCAGGATTTCAATTAGACCGTGCTTTAGAACAAGCATCACAATTAGATGACTGGTTAGAAGAAAAAGTAGATTATGCCTTTGATGAAAATAGAGGATATTTAACATCTTGTCCAACAAACGTTGGTACGGGAATGAGAGCCTCGGTAATGATGCATTTACCTGCATTGGCCATGACGCAACAAATTAACCGTATGACCCCTGCCATTAACCAGCTTGGACTTGTCGTCCGTGGGATTTATGGAGAAGGAAGTGAAACGGTTGGAAATATATTTCAAATTTCCAATCAAATTACTTTAGGGAAATCAGAAGAAGATATTGTTGAGGATTTGCATAGTGTAGTCAGGCAATTGATTGATCAAGAACGCAAGGCCCGTCAGGTATTGATGCATCGGTCTGGCATGCAACTTGAAGATCGAGTATTTCGCTCCTATGGTGTTTTGAAGCACAGTCGCATCATAGAGTCTAAAGAGGCGGCTAAGTGTTTATCTGATCTGCGCCTTGGAATAGACTTAGGGTTTATTGAACATATACCCCAAACTATATTAAACGAACTGATGGTGTTGACCCAGCCTGGGTTCTTACAGCAATATGCGAAAGAATCCTTATCTCCATCTGAGCGGGATATTCGCCGAGCATCGTTAATTAGAGAAAGAGTTCAGCTAGAAAATAAAGAATAATTTGTTAGGAGGTTTTGTCCATGATGTTTGGACGATTTACTGAGAGAGCACAAAAAGTTCTAGCATTAGCGCAAGAGGAGGCAGTTCGCTTAGGCCATAATAATATTGGTACCGAGCACATTTTGTTAGGTTTGGTTAGTGAAGGAGAAGGTATCGCTGCCAAAGCACTGACTGCCTTAGGCCTTGAATCTAGCAAAATCCAACAAGAAGTAGAAAATTTAATTGGTAAAGGCGAAAAGGTATCCCAAACGATTCACTATACACCTCGTGCGAAAAAAGTTATCGAGCTGTCAATGGATGAAGCACGAAAGTTAGGCCATTCTTATGTAGGTACAGAGCATATTCTCCTCGGTTTAATTCGTGAAGGAGAAGGTGTAGCTGCTCGGGTATTGAATAACCTTGGTGTAAGTCTGAATAAAGCACGTCAACAAGTTTTACAGCTCCTTGGAAATAATGAATCGACTGGTGGCCAAAACCGCCGTGGCGGAAGTGGTAGTTCTCAATCAGCTAACGCTAACACACCGACTCTTGATTCCTTAGCACGGGATCTAACTGCCATTGCTAAAGAAGGTAATATTGATCCGGTAATTGGGCGTAGTAAAGAGATTGAGCGTGTGATTCAAGTTCTTAGCCGACGCACAAAAAACAACCCAGTACTTGTAGGTGAACCTGGTGTTGGTAAAACTGCCATTGCTGAGGGACTTGCTCAACAAATTATGGATAATGAAATCCCAGAAATCTTACGAGATAAACGAGTGATGACACTTGATATGGGTACGGTGGTAGCTGGGACAAAATATCGTGGTGAATTTGAAGATCGCTTGAAGAAAGTGATGGAAGAAATTCGTCAGGCGAACAATATTATTCTATTCATTGATGAGTTACACACGCTAATTGGTGCAGGTGGCGCAGAAGGTGCTATTGACGCATCGAATATCTTGAAGCCGTCATTAGCCCGAGGTGAACTACAATGCATTGGTGCAACTACTCTTGATGAATATAAGAAGTATATCGAAAAAGATGCTGCACTTGAGCGTCGTTTCCAACCAATTCAAGTGGGCGAACCTAATTTGGAAGAATCGGTTCAAATTTTAAAAGGATTGCGTGATCGTTATGAAGCACACCATAGAGTTTCGATTACAGATGATTCCATCGAATCTGCTGTTCGTTTCTCTGATCGTTATATTCCAGATCGTTTCTTACCAGATAAGGCGATTGATTTAATTGATGAAGCAGCATCAAGAGTTCGTCTTCGTTCTTATACGGCTCCGCCAAACTTAAAAGAGTTGGAACACAAGCTTGAAGAAGTTAGAAAAGAGAAAGACGCTGCTGTTCAAAGTCAAGAATTCGAGAAAGCGGCTTCCCTAAGAGATACAGAGCAACGGTTACGTGATGAACTTGATCAAACGAAAGACGAATGGAAAGAAAAGCAAGGCCAAGAGGATTCTGAAGTGACGGTAGAAGATATCGCTGCCATCGTCTCTACATGGACGGGGATACCAGTTGCTAAAATGACTAAAGATGAGAGTGAGCGATTGCTTCATCTAGAAGATACACTTCACAATCGTATTATCGGTCAAGAAGAAGCTGTGAAGTCAATATCTAAAGCGATCCGTCGTGCTCGTGCAGGTCTTAAAGATCCGAAACGTCCTATTGGTTCCTTTATCTTCCTAGGACCTACAGGTGTAGGTAAAACAGAACTAGCCCGTGCATTAGCTGAAAGTATGTTTGGTGAAGAAGACGCTATGATTCGTATTGATATGTCCGAGTATATGGAAAAACACAGCACTTCCCGTTTAGTAGGTTCACCTCCGGGTTATGTAGGATATGAGGAAGGCGGTCAATTAACCGAAAAAGTTCGTAATAAACCGTACTCTGTTATCCTGTTGGATGAAGTTGAAAAAGCACACCCAGAAGTATTTAATATTCTTCTGCAAGTATTAGAAGATGGACGATTAACCGATTCTAAAGGTCGTGTGGTTGATTTCCGTAATACGGTATTGATTATGACTTCAAACGTAGGTGCTCAAGAACTGAAAAGTAATAAATATGTAGGCTTTTCAATGGGTGAAGCGGGACAAAGCTATAAAGATATGAAATCTAAAGTTACTGAAGAACTAAAAAAGGCATTCCGCCCAGAGTTCTTAAACCGTATCGATGAAACTATTGTGTTCCACTCTCTTGAGAAGAAACACATGAAGCATATTGTTACCCTAATGGCAGAGCAGTTAAGAAAACGTCTGCTTGATCAGGAAATTGACTTTACGTTGACAGAAAAAGCGATTGATCATATTGCTGAAGAAGGGTTTGACCCTGAATATGGTGCACGCCCATTACGTCGTTCCATTCAGAAAAACGTAGAAGATCTGTTATCAGAGGAATTATTAAAAGAAAATATAGAAAAAGGTCAAAAAGTGAAAATTGACCTAAATGATAAAAAAGAATTTACTGTTCATTCTCAGCAAGAAGCTAAATAAGATAAGTTATGGACGAGATAAGAAATCTTGAAAATCGGAAGGTTTTTGCCTTCCGATTTTTTACATATTATATTATGATTTTAGTAAGAGAAATTTAATTAAATTGATATGATTATGAAACTTTTTCACAAGCTATATCGTTTATAATAAAGAGGGAGAGATTGTCTTGGCAAAAAGAAAAGTAAAGTTTGTTTGTCAGGAATGTGGGTATGAAGCTCCCAAATGGATGGGGAAGTGTCCTGGCTGCCATCAGTGGAATACACTTGTTGAAGAGTCAGCCATTACGGGCGGAGGATCTAGACACGTATTTCAAACCAATTCCTCTACGTCTGCAAAGCCGGAGAAGATAACGGCAATAAAATCTGACAAAGAACCAAGAATGGCGACAGATATGCCTGAACTTAATCGCGTTCTCGGTGGTGGCATAGTGCCGGGGTCATTGGTTTTAATTGGTGGAGATCCGGGTATCGGAAAATCAACATTACTTTTGCAAGTTTCTGCGCAGATTGCGAATAAACAATTACCAGTATTATATATTTCAGGAGAAGAGTCTTCCCGTCAGACTAAACTTCGAGCAGAAAGATTAGGGATTCATTCTGATGAGTTATATGTATTACCTGAAACAAATCTACAAGACGTCATCAATCAAATTGAGGCAATTGAACCCAAGTTTGTTGTCATTGATTCGATTCAAACGATTTTTAAAGAGGATGTGACTTCAGCGCCTGGCAGTGTTTCGCAAGTGCGTGAATGTACAAGTCAGTTAATGAGAATTGCTAAGACTAAAGGCATTCCTATTTTTATAGTAGGACATGTAACAAAAGAGGGATCCATCGCTGGCCCTCGTTTGTTGGAGCACATGGTAGATGCTGTTCTTTATTTTGAAGGAGAACAACATCATACTTTTCGTATATTGCGAAGTGTGAAGAACCGTTTTGGAAGTACACATGAAATGGGAATTTTCGAAATGAAGGAGAAGGGCTTAGAGGAGGTGTTGAACCCTTCTGAGATCTTTCTTGAGGAAAGGTCCCAAGGAGCAGCGGGATCCATTGTAGTAGCTTCTATGGAAGGCACACGACCTGTTTTAGTGGAAATACAGGCGCTGATATCTCCGACTGCATTTGGAAACCCTAGAAGAATGGCGACAGGTATAGATAATAGTCGTGTGCCACTTTTGATGGCTGTACTTGAAAAGCGAGCCGGTTTACTTTTACAAAACCAGGATGCTTACATTAAAGTGGCTGGCGGGGTGAAACTCGACGAACCTGCCATTGACTTGGCAGTGGCAATCAGCATTGCTTCTAGCTTTAGGGATCAAGTTTCAAATGGTGATGATGTGGTTGTTGGAGAAGTAGGTTTAACAGGTGAAGTTAGGCGGGTGGCACGAATAGAACAACGAGTTCAAGAAGCGGCAAAGCTTGGATTTAAGCGAGTTATTATTCCAAATAAGAATTTAGAAGGTATGAAACCACCTTCATCTATTAAAGTGATTGGTGTTAGTACAGTTCAAGAAGCCATGCAAGTTATATTGGGGGATCGGTAAATGGAAGGACATGAACATAATGAAAACCTTATCGGTGGTATGCTCAAATTCGTGGCCCCTGGTACCCCGCTTCGTGACGGGATTGATAATGTGCTTCGAGCTAACACAGGGGGATTAATTGTAATAGGCTACGGTAAAGAAGTTCAAGGCTTAGTTGACGGAGGATTTCATATTCAGTCAGACTTTACTCCGGCTCACTTATACGAATTAGCTAAAATGGATGGAGCGTTACTTCTCGATGATGAAGGATCCAAAATTTTATATGCAAATGCTCAATTGATGCCTGACCCTGAAATAATCTCAACGGAGACAGGAATGCGTCATCGGACCGCTGAACGTGTAGCTAAACAAACCGGGTATCTAGTCATAGCTATATCACAGCGGCGAAATGTGATTACCTTGTACAAAGGATCGATTCGATATTCATTGAAGGATATTGGGGTGATTCTAACTAAGGCAAATCAAGCAATTCAAACGCTGGAAAAATATAAAATTGTTCACGATCAAAGCATTACTAACCTTGGAGCAATGGAATTTGAAAACATGGTTTCTTTTTCTGAAGTCATTCAAGTGGTCCACCGCATTGAGATGGTGTTACGTATTAAACGGGAAATCTTAAACTATGTTAATGAACTTGGAACGGAAGGAAGACTTATCCAGTTGCAGTTAACAGAACTCGTTTCTAATATAGAAGAAGAGGCAACTCATTTATTAAAAGATTATAGCAAGCGTCCCGATTACGAGCCCTATTATATTTTAAGGAAGATGCAGGAGGTTTCAGGGACAGAGTTATTGTCAGATGAACAAGTGCTAAAGTTGCTTGGTTACTCATCTACCACAAAGTTAACGGATCATATATATCCAAGAGGTTATCGGATCATGCAGAGAATTCCACGGTTACCTTCATTGATTATTGAGCATATAGTCGGCAAGTTCGGAACATTAAATGATGTTGTGCAGGCTTCGGTAAAAGAACTTGTGGAAGTAGATGGTGTTGGAGAAGTTCGGGCCAAGAAGATATGCGATGGGTTAGAACGGATTCAGGAACAGTTGTTTGTTGATCGTCACTTATAAACTCTCCATTCCTTTTAAAATTGAAAAAATTTGGAATTTATGCTAGTTTAATAAACAACATTTTTTAATTTTCACGATTAATAGGCCATTAGATTGGTCATAATGAATTTAAGGAGGTGAAGCAAGTGCTTAAACGAATTGTTCAGTTATTTATTGTTATAACCGGTGGTACTATAGGATATCTATATATTCCGGAAATACTAGCAAATATGGACCTTTCCTGGCAAGGTTGGATTCAATCCGTGGCAGGGGCTATTATCGGAGCACTTATACTATTTTTATTAACGTTTTGGATTGTAGATTATATAGTCGATTTCCTCAGGTGGGTGGAGGATGCCCTCGTACGAGTCCCGGTAGCGGATTTATTGTTTGGAAGCTTAGGATTAATCGTGGGACTTATAATTGCTTATTTAATCAATAACTTGTTACAAGATATTGAAATCAAGGTGATCAGCCAGATTTTGCCGATTTTCATTACCTTCTTGTTAGGGTATTTTGGTTTTCAAGTCGGATTCAAGCGTAAAGATGAATTTTTGAATTTATTAATGATCGCTAAAAAAGACAAAAAAGCAAATGAGGATGAGATCGCACAGAATGCAACAGAAGCTGAAGCATTAATACCGAAAGAAAAGATATTAGATACCAGTGTCATTATCGATGGTCGAATCGCTGATATTTGTGAAACACATTTTCTAGAAGGAACGATTGTGATCCCTCAATTCGTGTTAGAAGAACTTCAACACATTGCTGATTCTTCTGACGGTCTTAAGCGTAATCGGGGACGTCGAGGACTTGACATCCTAAACCGTCTACAAAAAGATTTACCCGTTAAAGTAGAGATTTACGATGGGGATTTTGAAGATGTTCAGGAAGTAGATAGTAAGCTTGTGAAACTGGCAAAGGTAATGGATGGAATCGTAGTAACCAATGATTTTAATTTAAATAAAGTATGTGAATTTCAAAATGTCCAGGTATTGAACATTAATGATCTGGCAAATGCTGTGAAACCTGTGGTTCTTCCAGGAGAAGAAATGACTATCCAAGTCATAAAAGATGGCAAGGAACAAAAGCAGGGGATCGGGTATTTAGATGATGGTACGATGATCGTAGTTGAAGAAGGAAAAAATTATATCGGAAAAACAATTGAGGTTATTGTTACGAGTGTGTTGCAGACCTCTGCTGGACGAATGATTTTCGCAAGACCAAAATCACTTGAAAAAGCATTGTAAAAACGGTATAACAAATAGAGACTAACAAAAGTGATAACTATGTGTTATCGCTTTTGTTATTTCAGCGTAGGTTCTTTAAGCAGGCAGTGATGCCCTAAAGCCCAATCGTTGATTAACCCGTAAAACAAGGAGGGGGAACCCTTCAATGACGGAAGCTTCACTTTATATAGGGTGGTAATTATGACAAATTACACAGCAATAATATTAGCTGCAGGACAAGGGAAACGAATGCTGGCTGGAAAGAACAAACAGTTTTTGAAGATAAATGACCTGCCTCTTATCATACATACACTAACTATTTTTGTTCAGGATCCTTGGTGTAATGAGATGGTGCTTGTAACTAATGAACAAGAACATAATCAAATGAATGAACTACTTAAGGAATATTTTCCAGGTGAAAACATACGGCTTGTAAATGGGGGAGACCAACGTCAAGACAGTGTTTACTCTGGGTTACAACTCGTAGAGCGTACCCGACAACCTGTTTTTATTCATGACGGAGCCCGTCCTTTTGTAAAAAGAGAAAACCTTCATGAATTAGCTAGCGTAGTCGCCAAACGTGGAGCGGGATTGCTAGCAGTCCCTATAACAGATACGATTAAACAAAGAAGTCACGATCGTTTGGAGACACTGGACCGCAGTACTCTTTGGGCAGCCCAAACCCCTCAAGGCTTTGACTACTCTTTAATTTTGAAAGCACATGATCACGCAAAAAAGGAACATCATTATGGCACGGATGATGCCTCTCTAGTTGAACGGCTTGGCGGAAATGTAGATATCGTACAAGGAAGCTACAATAACATAAAGTTAACGACTCCCGAAGATTTAGCGAAGGCAGAGTCTTATATAACCCATCACGAAAAGAGAAAGGTCGTGAAAGAACCAGTGATTCGAATTGGACAAGGATTTGACGTTCATCAATTTGCTGAAGGTCGACCATGCATCATAGGTGGTGTAGAGATACCTCATGAGAAAGGTTTGCTTGGTCATTCAGACGCTGATGTCCTGCTACATACAATCGCTGATGCATGCCTTGGGGCGATTGGGGAAGGTGACATCGGTAGGCACTTCCCAGATGCTGATGAGGCTTTTAAAGACGCTGACTCAGGTGAACTTCTAAAAAAAGTTTGGGAATCTGTAAAAGCCCAAGGGTTTGATCTTGGTAATTTAGATTGTACAGTCATTGCTCAAGACCCTAAAATGGCCCCTTATATTCAAGAGATCCGTGAACGTATTGCCAAACTGTTAGAAAGCGAAGTAGAGAAAATCAATGTAAAAGCAACGACGACCGAGAAGTTAGGATTTACAGGTCGAAAAGAAGGCGTAGCGGCTCAAGCTGTAGTTCTTCTGCAAAATGGTCAACAATAATGACCAAATAATGATAAACTAAAAAAAGATTAAGAACGGAATGGAAGGAGATCAATTCATGAGTAACGAAGTACGTGTGCGCTATGCACCAAGCCCAACGGGAAATCTTCATATAGGGAATGCCCGTACAGCTTTATTTAACTATTTATACGCTAGGAACGCAGGTGGGAAGTTTATTATCCGCGTTGAAGATACTGATGCAAAACGAAATGTAGCAGGTGGAGAAGAAAGTCAGTTAAATTATTTAAAATGGCTTGGTATCGACTGGGACGAAGGTGCAGACGTTGGGGGTAATTATGGTCCTTACCGTCAGATGGAACGTCTAGATATTTATAAAAAGTACGTAGATGAATTACTAGAACGTGACCTTGCTTACAAATGTTATATGACGGAAGAAGAAATAGAAGCTGAACGAGAAGCTCAAATTGCCAGAAGTGAACCACCGAAATATTCTGGAGCTCATAGTAATCTTTCGGAACAACAAATAAGAGAGTTTGAAGCAGAAGGTCGCGAGCCGAGTATTCGAATTCGTGTGCCTGAAAATCACACTTATGAATTTAATGATATTGTTCGAGAGAAAATTTCTTTTGAATCGAGTGACTTTGGTGACTGGGTAATTGTAAAGAAGAATGGCACACCGACGTATAACTTTGCTGTAGCCATTGATGATCATTTGATGGAAATTACTCATGTACTGCGTGGGGAAGAGCATATTTCCAATACTCCGAAGCAACTCATGGTTTATAATGCGTTTAACTGGGAAGCGCCGAAGTTTGGGCATATGACGCTCATTCTAAATGAGAACAGGAAGAAGCTAAGTAAACGTGATGAGCATATCTTGCAATTTATCGAACAGTATAAAGATTTAGGCTATTTGCCTGAAGCGCTTTTTAATTTTGTAACTTTGCTAGGTTGGTCTCCAGTCGGAGAGGAAGAGATTTTTACTCAAGATCAGTTAATTGATATCTTTGATGCTGAACGTCTATCTACATCACCAGCTATTTTTGATCCGGCTAAGTTAAAGTGGATGAACAACCAATACATTAAGGCTTCTAACCTAGAGAGTGTTATTGATTTAACTCTTCCTCACCTCATCAAGGCTGGACGAGTTGGGGAGCAATTGAGTGAAGAAAACCGAGAATGGACCCATGAGCTTATTTCGTTATACCATGAGCAATTAAGTTATGGAGCTGAAATTGTTGAGCTTACCGATCTCTTTTTTAAAAATGAAATCCAATACAGTGAAGACGCGTTAGAGGTGCTTCGAGGCGAACAAGTCCCAGAAGTGCTGGAAGCATTTAAAGAAAAGCTTGCTCAATTAGATGAGTGGACTCCGGAAAATATTAAAGCACAAATTAAAGCGACTCAAAAAGAGACAGGCCATAAAGGCAAGAAGCTATTCATGCCTATCCGCGTAGCAACAACGGGTCAAACCCATGGACCGGAACTTCCTAATGCTATTCGTTTACTGGGCTTAGAAACGGTAACAATTCGTCTTGAAGATGCATTGAACCAAATTCAAGACTAAACAATTCACAAATGATACTTTTTGTCATATAGTAAAGGTACTATACGAAAACGTTGATGAGGATAAGTAAGAAATGAAGCCCTTAGTTAGAGAGAATCACCTTAGGCTGAAAGTGATTTTAAGGGGAATTCTGAAATGCACCTCTGAGTCTCTAGTTGAATTTCAAGTAGACTAGGGCGGAACCTGCCGTTATCGGGTCGAAGTGGGGAGACTATTTTACTCCCAAACAGAGTGGAACCGCGCTAAACGCGTCTCTGTGCTACCAAGCACAGAGACGCGTTTTTTAATGAAAAATAATAGGTGTAGGCAAGGCAATATTATTTACTTTATAAGTGTTAGGTTTATCATTCCTTTCCACTTTTCACAGAAGAGGAGGCTTATAGATGGGGCTATTTAAAATGTTTAAGGATGATGTAGATGTCGTATTTGATCAAGATCCCGCTGCCCGTTCCTATATTGAAGTTATTTTAACGTATGCTGGCTTGCATGCGACTTGGTCGCATCGAGTGGCTCATGCTCTTTTTAAGCGAAAGTTCTTTTTTCTGGCTCGCATCATCTCTCAAATCAGCCGTTTTCTAACAGGAATTGAGATCCATCCCGGAGCCAAGATTGGTCGTCGCTTTTTTATTGATCATGGAATGGGTGTGGTTATCGGAGAGACGTGTGAGATTGGTGACAATGTAACGCTTTTCCAAGGAGTAACCCTTGGGGGAACGGGAAAAGAAAAAGGCAAGCGTCATCCCACACTAAAAGACAACTCCCTAGTAGCTACTGGAGCAAAAGTATTAGGTTCTATTACTATTGGAGAGAATTCTAAAGTAGGAGCGGGTTCGGTTGTGTTGAATGATGTACCTGACAACTCCACGGTAGTAGGAATTCCGGGGCATGTAGTAGTTCAAGACGGAAAGAAAGTTAGGCAAAAAGATTTAGATCACCACAAGCTTCCTGATCCTGTATATGATCGTCTAGACGAAATGGAAGAAGAAATTAAACAGCTTTGTTTGCAATTAGAAAAAGAGGAAGAAGGAGCGAAGCAGAATGAGCATTAGGTTATACAATACGCTGACTCGATCTAAAGAATCTTTTATACCAATAGAAGAAGGAAAAGTAAAGATGTATGTATGTGGTCCCACTGTATACAACTATATTCATATCGGTAATGCTCGACCAGCCATTGTGTTTGATACGGTAAGACGCTACTTTGAATATCGAGGTTTTGATGTGGAGTATGTATTAAACTTTACCGATGTTGATGATAAGTTAATTAAAGCGGCAAATGAACTTGGGGAAGAAGTGCCTGACATTGCAAACCGTTTTATTCAAGCTTATAAAGAAGATGTCGGTGCGTTAGGTGTGAAAGAAGCGGTCCATCATCCGCGCGTAACAGAGAATATGGATGAAATTATTGCTTTTATCCAAGGACTAATTGAAAAAGGGTTTGCCTATGAGTCTGATGGCGACGTTTATTTTCGCACCCGTTCTTTTAATCAATATGGAAAACTTTCACATCAATCCATTGATGAACTTCGTTCTGGAGCAAGAATTGAAGTAGGTGAGAAAAAAGAAGATCCTATTGATTTCACATTATGGAAAGAAGCGAAACCTGAAGAGATATCGTGGGAGAGTGATTGGGGAAATGGTCGTCCTGGCTGGCATATTGAATGCTCAGCGATGGCTAAGAAATACCTTGGTAATACGATCGATATACACGCAGGTGGGCAAGATTTAACTTTCCCTCACCATGAGAACGAAATCGCCCAGTCTGAGGCGAATAATGGAAATTCTTTCGCTCGTTATTGGATGCACAATGGATATATTAATATTGAAAACGAAAAAATGTCCAAGTCTTTAGGGAATTTTGTACTTGCTCATGATCTAGTGAAAAAGCACGATCCTCAAGTCATTCGTTTCTTTATGTTAAGTGTACATTATCGCCATCCGATTAATTTCAGTGATGAGCTATTAGCTGGAGCTAAGAATAGTTTCGATCGAATTCGTAACGCCTTCGAAAACTTAAAGCATCGTCATGAAACGAGTTTAAATTTAACAAATGATAATCAAAAGTGGTTCGATGAAATTAATCAGCAAAAGCAGCAATTTATAGTGGAGATGGATGATGATTTTAATACTGCTAATGCCATTTCTGTCTTATTTGATGTAACGAAGTCTGCCAATCTTTACCTGCAATCAGAACAAACGCACACAGAAGTAATTACAGGCTTTACAGAATTGATTAAGGAACTAATGGGAGTATTAGGATTACAAATTGAACAAGAAACGGAATTGTTGGATGAAGAAGTGGATGATCTCATAGAAGAGAGAAAGCAAGCACGTAAAGACCGCAATTTTGCTCGAGCCGATGAAATTCGTGACGAACTTAAAGAGCGTAATATTATTTTAGAAGATACTGCTCAAGGTATACGTTGGAAACGAGGGTGAGCATATGACAATTTCTAACGTGAAACAAATGAAGAGTCTGGCTTTGGCCTATATGGGAGACGGAGTTTACGAGCTGTATGTACGGCGTTACTTATTGGAAAAAGGTGCAGTTAGACCTGAATTGTTACACAAAACTGCTATTCAGTTCGTTTCTGCAAAATCCCAGGCAAAAGTAGTCCGATCTTGGCAGGAAGAAGGCATTTTAACCGAGGAAGAAGAAGCGGTACTTAGGCGCGGAAGGAATGCAAAATCCGGTACGACACCAAAGAATACAGACGTGCAAACTTATCGTTATTCAACAGCATTTGAAGCTGTTATTGGATTCCATTACTTATCTGGAAATGAAGAACGTTTAGAAGAATTAGTAGCAAATGCCATACAATTTGTCGAAGAAAGGAGAGAAAATGAATGAGTGATGAATGGATTATAGGGAAAAATCCAGTACTTGAAGCGATTAGGTCCGGACGCTCGATTAATAAAGTTTTTGTATCTGAACATCTTCAGCCTCAAGCTTTACGAAAAATCGAGCAATTAGCAAAAGAAAACGGTGTGCTTGTCCAAAAATCGCCAAAGAAGAAGATTGATCAGTTAGTTGAAGGCAATCATCAAGGAGTTATTGCTGCTGTTGCCGCATACGAATACAGCGATATTGAAGATCTCTTTGCCCGAGCTGAAGAAAAAGGTGAAGTACCATTTTTTGTTATTTTAGATGAAGTTGAAGATCCTCACAATCTAGGTTCGGTCCTTCGTACGGCAGACGCAAGCGGAGTTCACGGAGTGATTATACCTAAACGCCGTTCTGTGGGCCTAACATCGACTGTTGCTAAAACATCCACGGGTGCTATTGAATATATTCCGGTTGCAAGAGTGACAAACTTGTCACGTACGATTGACGAGCTGAAAGAGCGTTTCGTATGGGTGGTTGGTACTGATGCCCAAGGTACAGAAGACTATCGGCAGCTTGACGGGACAATGGCTGTAGCATTAGTGATCGGTAGTGAAGGAAAAGGAATGAGTCGTTTAACAAAGGAGAAGTGTGACTGGACGGTAAGCCTTCCCATGGCCGGTGAAGTAACTTCTTTAAACGCGTCCGTAGCTGCCTCTTTACTTATGTATGAAGTGTATAGGAAGCGTCACCCCATTGGGGAATAAGCAATGAATGTATTGTTGGTAGATGGTTACAACATTATCGGCGCTTGGCCGGAATTAAAAAAGCTAAAAGATGAAGATTTAAAACAAGCTCGCGATTTACTCGTTGAAATGATGGCTGAGTATCAGTCCTACACAGATGATCGGATTATCATCGTCTTTGATGCGTACCATGTAAGAGGGCTTGAACATAAACAAAAGAATTATAAGATCGAAATTATATATACCAAAGAAAATGAAACGGCTGACGAACGAATCGAAAAACTTGCGGGGCAATTGAATGATGTAAGAACGCAAGTATATGTAGCGACATCAGATTACGCGGAACAGCGTACCATATTTGCTCAAGGCGCGTTTCGCAAGTCAGCCAGAGAATTATATATTGAGATGAAAAATATAGAACAAGAAATTATAAAAGATGTAGAATATCATAAACACCTGCAATATCAGTCTAAAATCCCCATTAATAAAGAAATACGTGACATTTTTGAAAGATGGCGTCGGGGCGATAAATAATAGAAGCCTAGTTGACGCTTTTGAAACGCTTACTGTATAATATTTCTATATTTAGGTACCACAGTCGGAGGGATCCTGAGTGAGCATCGGACAGACGAAGACGGGCATCGAGAAGCTGGATTTTAGTAAACTTAATGATGAAGAAGTCATTGAAAGAATCAACCAGGGGCAAGTCCAAGCTCTAGATTATTTAATTGATAAGTACAAAAATTTCGTTCGTGCAAAAGCGCGAACGTATTTCCTCATTGGCGCAGATCGGGAGGACATAGTTCAGGAAGGGATGATTGGTCTTTACAAAGCCATCCGCGACTACCAAGTAGACAAGCTTTCTTCTTTCAAGGCATTTGCTGAACTGTGTGTAACACGTCAAATCATCACCGCTATCAAAACTGCCACTCGACAAAAACATATCCCACTCAATTCTTATGTTTCTCTAGATAAACCAATTTTTGATGAAGAGGCCGATCGCACACTGCTAGATGTCATAGCGGGATCCAAATCTATTGATCCTCAAGAGTTAATGGTAAATAAAGAGAGATTTGGGGTTATAGAAGAGAAAATTTCTGAGTTACTAAGTGAACTAGAACAACAAGTATTAGCATTATATTTGGACGGAAAAACTTACCAGGAAATTTCTGTAGACTTAAATCGGCATGTGAAATCAATTGACAATGCACTTCAACGGGTGAAAAGAAAGCTTGAAAGGTATATTGAATTTAGTGAAACCACCTAAATAAAGCTAGATTGACACTTCTTTGTAAGCGTGCTAAATTGGTGGAAGTGAATAAACCTCTAGAATGAGGTGAATGTCGATGAGAAAAAAAGTAATTTTAGCTTGTACACAATGTCTGAGCCGTAATTATACTACGAATATAAACCGAACTAACCAAACGGAACGTTTGGAAGTTCGTAAGTTTTGCAAAACGTGTAGTACTCATACACTTCATCGCGAAACAAAATAAAGGATGAAGCCGGTTGGCGCAAGTTTGGGGGTAGTATGAACATGTTTAAATTCTTCAAAAATGTATCTCGTGAAATGCGTAAGGTAAGCTGGCCTAAAGGCAGGGAACTTAGAAAGTATACAATTACAGTTTTAGGTACTGTAGCTTTTGTAGCCGTGTATTTTGCTATAGTAGATTTGGGCATTACACAAATACTTGAACTTCTTCCGAGATAATAGTAAAGTCAAAATTGTGATATACTAGGTTATACTCTTGTTGAAAAAACCCGTCTAACGGGTTTTTTCATGTTGGAAATCATTTTAAAATGTACGATAAGGGAGGGAAGGGCAAGCCACTTGTCCTGTATAAATGGAAAAAAGATGGTATGTGGTCCACACGTATTCAGGTTATGAAAACAAAGTGAAGACCAACCTAGAAAAACGAGTCGAGTCAATGGGAATGGAAGATAAGATTTTTCGTGTCCTTGTTCCCGAGGATGAAGAAACGGAAATTAAAAATGGAAAAAGAAAAGTAAATAAGAAAAAGGTGTTCCCGGGTTACGTCATCGCTGAGATGGTTATGACGGATGATTCTTGGTATGTCGTACGTAACACACCCGGAGTCACTGGTTTCGTTGGTTCGACGGGTTCTGGCTCAAAACCAATCCCTCTCTTAAATGAAGAAATAGAAACAGTTCTTAAGCGTATGGGAATGACAGAGCCTACTAAAGCTGATGTTGATTTTGAAATAAAAGAGAGTGTTAATGTAATAGAAGGGCCATTTGCTAACTTCACAGGAACGATCGAATATATAGACACTGACAAACAAAAGGTAAAGGTTCATGTGAATATGTTTGGCCGTGAAACACCTGTTGAATTAGACTTTTCTCAAATAGAAAAGTTTTAAAAATTGGTATCCCTCTTGCAATATGAGTGAATAAATGCTAAAATTTCAATGTTCTTTATGTGCCTCTAGGAAGAGGTGTTATGCATATTGTAATTGAGTGGGAGGGGAAAACCCTATTACCACATCACGGACTTTAAGGAGGTGTGTCTCGTGGCTAAAAAAGTTGTTAAAGTTGTAAAGTTACAAATTCCAGCAGGTAAAGCTAACCCAGCTCCACCGGTAGGACCGGCATTAGGACAAGCGGGTATTAATATCATGGGCTTCTGTAAAGAATTTAACGCTAAAACGCAAGATGAAGCTGGTATGATTATTCCGGTTGAAGTCTCAGTTTTTGAGGACCGTTCTTTTACATTTGTTACAAAAACTCCACCAGCTGCTGTTCTACTTAAGAAAGCAGCAGGAATCGAATCAGGTTCAGGTGAGCCGAACCGTAACAAGGTAGCTTCCGTTAATAGCGAACAAGTAAAAGAAATCGCTGAAACGAAAATGCCTGACTTAAACGCTGCTGACGTTGAAGCTGCAGTGCGCATGGTTGAAGGTACAGCGCGCAGCATGGGTATCACAGTTGAAGACTAATCCCACAGCGTCACTCTAATGGAGTAAAAGGTTGCGAGATGGGAGTGATCCTAGCTTCGCAACCTTTATTCGTGGGAGGTTAATCCGTTAAAACCACAACGAGGAGGAAATAGAAATGGTTAATAAAAGCAAAAAGCAACAAGATCTAGGAAAACTTGTTGATCGTACAAAAGCTTATGAAGTACAAGAAGCAATCAGCCTTGTGAAAGAGACGGCTAAAGCGAGCTTTGATGAAACAATTGAAGCTGCGTTTCGTCTAGGAGTAGATCCAAAGAAAGCGGACCAACAAATCCGTGGAGCAATGGTGCTACCACATGGTACAGGTAAATCACAGCGTGTGCTTGTTTTTGCAAAAGGTGAGAAAGCAAAAGAAGCAGAAGCTGCTGGAGCAGACTATGTAGGAGAACAAGACTTAATTAATCAAATTAATCAAGGATGGTTCGACTTTGATGTAGTAGTTGCAACACCTGACATGATGGCTGAAGTAGGTAAGCTTGGTCGTGTACTAGGACCAAAAGGACTTATGCCAAACCCTAAAACAGGTACTGTGACGTTTGAAGTAGAAAAAGCAGTGAATGAAATCAAAGCAGGTAAGGTAGAGTATCGTGTCGACAAAGCAGCTAATATTCATGTGCCAATTGGAAAAGCCTCTTTTGACCAAGAAAAGCTTGCTGAAAACTTTGCGGCAATTACAGATGCATTAGTAAAAGCTAAGCCACAAGCTGCTAAAGGTATTTACATGCGTAATGCTGCTGTTTCTTCAACAATGGGCCCTGGCGTCAAAGTTGACGTTTCTGGTTTTGTGAAGTAATAAATTTATAGTTGACTTTTCGTTTTTGGTTTATTATAATTAGAAACGTTGTATCAATTAAATACGTTATACCGAAGACAGTAGGGGCGAGCTGATCGCTTAATTTCCTACCGAGGTGTGTGCATAAACAGGGCAGAGTTCGAATGACCTGTTCTGACATACGTACCTCCATGTCTCGTGGAGGTACTTTTTATTTTGTGTCAACCTTTTATAACACGAACTCCAATCGGTATGATGAAAAGTCATTAGGAGGTGGAACGATGAGCAAAATTATTGAGCAAAAGCAGCAGGTTGTAGCTGAAATTGCAGACAAGTTCCGTAACAGTAAATCTGCAGTATTAGTGGATTACCGCGGTCTTGACGTTGCAGAAGTAACTGAATTGCGTTCACAGCTTCGTGAAGCGAATGTGGATTTCAAAGTGTACAAAAACACAATGACTCGCCGTGCGATTGCAGAAGCTGAACTAACAGAACTGGACGAAGTTCTTGTTGGACCTACTGCTCTAGCATTCAGTGAAGACGACGCTGTATCTCCAGCAAAAGTTCTTAACAACTTTGCGAAAGATCACACGAACCTTGAACTTAAAGGTGGAGTGATCGAAGGAAAGGTTGCAACTCTTGATCAAATCAAGGAGCTTGCTACTATCCCGAGCTACGAGGGACTTGTTTCTATGTTCCTAAGCGTGCTACAAGCACCAGTTCGCAACTTCGCTTATGCTACAAAAGCAATTGCAGAACAAAAAGAAGAAGAAAGCGCGTAAGCTAGCGCGAGTTTTGGGTTAAATAAATTATTTTAAAATCTAAGGAGGAAATTTCTCATGTCTAACGAACAAATTATCGAAGCGATTAAAGAAATGTCTGTTCTTGAGCTTAACGACCTAGTTAAAGCAATTGAAGAAGAATTTGGTGTATCTGCTGCAGCCCCAGTTGCGGCCGGTGGTGCTGCTGCAGGTGGCGAAGCTGAAGAAGAACAAACTGAATTTGATGTAGTACTAGAATCTGCTGGAAGCTCTAAAATCAAAGTGGTTAAAGCAGTTCGCGAAATCACTGGTCTTGGTCTTAAAGATGCAAAAGATCTAGTAGATAACGCTCCTGGCGCTATCAAAGAAGGCGTTGCTAAAGAAGAAGCTGAAGAAATGAAATCTAAGCTTGAAGAAGTTGGCGCTTCTATCGAACTTAAGTAATCGCATGATCAAGAAAAGCTCGCTGACTATCGGCGAGCTTTCTTTTTCTTCTTTTTTATTCCGCGTTAGCAAACAAAGTATAAAACTATTAATGGAATTTCACTTTATATAAGAAGGTGTTCTGTATGACTGAACATTATTATTCTAAAAAAACAGAAGTGAAAAGTGATCAACGCTCCTTCTCTTTTAATTTAAGAGGGAATGACTTCACTTTTACAACGGACTATGGAGTGTTTTCGAAGGCGGAAGTTGACTTTGGTTCTCGTGTGTTAATCGAAGCCTTTACTATGCCGGGGACTCCTGGTGACGTTCTTGATATTGGTTGTGGTTACGGACCGATTGGATTATCTGTTGCAAAGGAATTTTCTGATCGTCAAATTGTGATGGCTGACGTAAATGAACGTGCACTTGGGCTTGCTGAGAGAAACGCTATCCAAAACAAAATAGATAATGTCACGATTAAAGAAAGTGATCGTTTTACCAATCTCGAAAACTATTCATTTGCCGTAATTCTAACAAACCCGCCTATTCGTGCAGGTAAAGATGTTGTCCATTCTATATTGGAAGATTCCTTTATGGCATTACTTCCTGGTGGAGAGTTATGGGTAGTCATTCAAAAGAAACAAGGGGCGCCATCGGCGATTGATAAGTTGGAAGAACTTTTTGGGAATGTAGAAGTTGTTATAAAGAAGAAAGGTTACTATGTTCTTAAGGCTGAAAAGGTTTGACGACCTAATTCATTTGTGATACTATTGAAAAATGCCAATATGACCTTTGCATTGTCAAGGCCTATTTTTAGTTTTTTTGTATAAAACGCTAAAAAACGGATAGAATGGTAAATCGTACAAGTAATAAAATGAAATGAGGTTTTTATTTGAAAACCCTTTTTCCTTTTTGTCTAACGTTAGAGAAAAATGAAGAAACACCATTCGCAACTGCGGATGTTTAAATAATAGTGCTTGTGGCAAGATCAACCGCAAGCCTGTTCGGCATGTCTTTGCCGAACCCTTTTTTCGTTATAAATATGCTTGATTGAAGGGGTGAATCAGTTGTCAGGTCAACTAGTTCAATATGGACGACACCGCCAAAGGCGAAGTTACGCACGTATTAGTGAGGTATTAGAGTTACCTAATTTAATCGAGATTCAAACCGCTTCTTATAATTGGTTTTTAGAAGAAGGTTTGAAAGAAATGTTTAAGGATATTTCTCCGATTGAAGATTTCACAGGAAACCTCTCATTAGAATTTATAGACTACAGCCTAGGTGAGCCAAAGTATCCAGTCGATGAATCAAAAGATCGTGACGTAACATACAATGCGCCACTTCGTGTAAAGGTTCGTCTTTTAAATAATGAAACAGGCGAAGTGAAAGAGCAAGAAGTATTTATGGGAGATTTCCCGTTAATGACCGACACCGGTACCTTTGTTATTAATGGGGCTGAACGTGTTATCGTTTCACAACTTGTTCGTTCTCCAAGCGTCTATTTCAACAAGAAGATTGATAAAAACGGGAAGCGCGGAAACACTGCTACAGTGATCCCGAACCGTGGAGCATGGTTGGAATTTGAAACGGATGCGAAAGATGTAGCACACGTTCGAATTGACCGTACTCGTAAACTTCCTATAACCGTTTTACTCCGTTCTCTAGGTTTCGGTACTGATCAAGAAATCATTGATTTGATCGGTGAAAACGAGTACTTGAAAAACACGCTAGAAAAAGATAATACGGAAAACAGTGAAAAAGCGTTGCTTGAAATCTACGAACGACTACGTCCAGGAGAGCCGCCAACTGTAGAGAACGCAAAAAGCTTACTTGTCTCCCGATTCTTTGATCCTAAGCGTTACGACCTAGCTAGAGTTGGTCGTTATAAAATGAATAAGAAGCTTCACATTAAAGATCGTTTGTTTAATCAAACTCTTGCAGAAACTTTAGTAGATGAGGAAACTGGTGAAGTATTAGCAGAGAAGGGCGCCAAAATTGATCGCCGTTTGTTGGACAGGCTAATTCCTCATTTTGATAATGAGGAAGAAACTACAAGCGAACGTATTCTAGAACCTTCCGAGGGTGTATTAGAAGAGCCAATTCGTGTTCAGTCTGTGAAAATAGTAGACCCTACTGATCCAGAAGGGGAACGATCTATTAATGTGATTGGCAATGCTAACATTGATCATGATGTTAAAAACATCACCCCGGCTGACATTATTTCATCTATCAGTTATTTCTTTAATTTACTGCATAGTGTCGGTGGAACAGATGACATTGATCACTTAGGAAATCGTCGTCTTCGTTCCGTTGGTGAGTTGTTGCAAAACCAATTCCGTATAGGTTTATCTCGTATGGAGCGAGTAGTACGTGAGCGTATGTCGATTCAAGATACGTCTTCTATTACTCCGCAACAATTGATTAACATTCGTCCGGTGATTGCATCTATTAAAGAATTCTTTGGTAGTTCCCAGCTTTCACAGTTTATGGACCAAACGAATCCGCTTGCTGAACTAACTCATAAACGTCGTTTGTCAGCACTTGGACCCGGTGGTTTAACTCGTGAACGTGCAGGCTTTGAAGTTCGTGACGTTCACTACTCCCACTATGGTCGTATGTGTCCGATCGAAACACCTGAAGGGCCAAACATCGGTCTAATAAACTCTCTGTCATCTTACGCAAAGGTAAATGAATTTGGGTTTATTGAAACACCTTATCGTCGTGTTGATCCTGAAACGAATAAAGTTACAGCACACATTGATTATTTGACTGCTGATGAAGAAGATAATTACGTTGTAGCTCAGGCCAATGCTAAACTTGCTGAAGATGGATCTTTCACAGACGCAGAAGTTATTGCGAGATTCCGAGGAGAAAACACAGTAGTTCCACGTGACCGTCTAGATTATATGGATGTTTCTCCAAAACAAGTTGTGTCTGCAGCGACGGCATGTATTCCGTTCCTAGAGAACGATGACTCTAACCGTTCCCTAATGGGTGCAAACATGCAGCGTCAAGCAGTACCATTGCTTAAACCAGATGCACCAACTGTTGGAACGGGGATGGAATACGTTTCAGGTAAAGACTCCGGAGCAGCAGTTATTTGTCAACATGACGGTTTGATCGAACGTGTTGAAGCAAAAGAAGTTCTTGTTCGTCGTGTATCTGAAGTAGATGGCCAAGAGGTAGAGGGAGATTTAGACCGCTATCGTTTGCAGAAATTCATTCGTTCTAACCAAGGAAGTTGTTATAACCAGCGACCAATCGTATCCAAAGGTGACCGTGTAACTAAAGGGGAAATACTTGCTGATGGACCATCCATGGATATGGGTGAGCTAGCTCTAGGCCAAAACCCTCTTGTAGCCTTTATGACATGGGATGGTTACAACTACGAGGATGCCATCATCATGAGTGAGCGTCTTGTGAAAGATGATGTATATACTTCTATTCATATAGAAGAATATGAATCTGAAGCTCGTGATACGAAACTCGGACCTGAAGAGATCACTCGTGATATTCCAAACGTCGGTGAAGATGCTCTTCGTGACTTGGATGATCGTGGTATTATCCGAGTTGGAGCTGAAGTTAGTGATGGCGATCTGCTTGTTGGTAAAGT
Organism: Halobacillus seohaensis; assembly: GCF_042663045.1. NCBI lineage: Bacteria > Bacillati > Bacillota > Bacilli > Caryophanales > Bacillaceae > Halobacillus > Halobacillus seohaensis. The sequence goes on from NZ_JBHSZV010000019.1 coordinate 24,458, forward strand.
TACACCTAAAGGGGTGACAGAGTTATCAGCTGAAGAGCGTTTGTTACATGCTATTTTCGGTGAAAAAGCACGTGAGGTTCGTGATACGTCACTTCGTGTACCACACGGAGCAGGCGGTATCGTACTGGATGTAAAAATCTTTAACCGTGAAGACGGTGATGAATTACCTCCAGGTGTTAACCAACTCATTCGTGCCTATATCGTGCAAAAACGTAAGATCTCTGAAGGGGATAAGATGGCTGGACGACACGGGAATAAAGGTGTTATTTCTAAAATCCTTCCAGAAGAAGATATGCCTTTCTTACCAGACGGAACCCCTGTTGATGTCATGCTGAACCCACTTGGGGTACCTTCACGTATGAACATTGGGCAAGTTCTAGAGCTACACTTAGGCATGGCGGCACGTCAGCTTGGTATTCGTGTAGCAACCCCGGTGTTTGATGGTGCGCGTGAGGAAGACGTCTGGGGAACGCTTGATGAAGCCGGAATGGCTCGTGACGCGAAAACAATCCTGTATGATGGTCGTACGGGAGAACCGTTTGATAATCGAGTGTCAGTTGGGGTTATGTATATGATTAAACTTGCCCACATGGTAGATGACAAGTTGCACGCTCGTTCAACAGGGCCGTACTCTCTTGTCACCCAGCAACCACTAGGTGGTAAGGCACAATTTGGTGGACAACGTTTTGGTGAAATGGAAGTTTGGGCACTTGAAGCTTATGGTGCCGCGTATACCTTGCAGGAAATCCTAACGGTGAAATCAGATGACGTCGTGGGTCGTGTGAAAACGTATGAAGCGATTGTTAAAGGAGATAATGTGCCGGAACCTGGTGTGCCAGAATCCTTTAAGGTACTTATCAAAGAGCTTCAAAGTCTAGGTATGGATGTTAAGATTCTAGATGGTGATGAAGAAGAGATTGAAATGCGAGATATTGAGGAAGAACAAACGAAAGAATCCGAGAAAATGAATCTAGAGGAACAATAGACCTGATCTTTGTTCTAAGCTTAGGGTAGAACCTGGATACTAAAAGGGAGGTAGGCCCCTTGCTAGATGTTAATAAATTTGAGTATATGAAAATTGGTCTGGCTTCACCAGACAAGATACGCTCTTGGTCGTATGGTGAGGTAAAAAAACCTGAAACAATCAACTATCGTACGTTGAAGCCAGAAAAAGACGGCTTGTTCTGTGAGAGAATTTTTGGTCCTCAAAAGGACTGGGAATGTCACTGTGGAAAGTATAAACGCGTACGTTACAAAGGAATTGTTTGTGATCGTTGCGGAGTAGAAGTAACAAAAGCGAAGGTTCGTCGTGAGCGTATGGGGCACTTAGAGTTAGCTGCCCCTGTTTCTCACATTTGGTACTTTAAAGGTATTCCAAGTCGTATGGGACTTGTCCTTGACATGTCTCCTCGTGCTCTGGAAGAAGTAATTTATTTTGCGGCATATATTGTAACTGAACCAGGTGAAACAGCTCTTGATAAGAAACAACTTTTATCTGAAAAAGAATACCGTTCCTATCGTGAAAAGTTCGGTCAAGGATTCCAAGCTGCGATGGGTGCTGAAGCTATTCGTAAACTTCTTTTCGACATTGATCTTGATGGAGAAGTAGAAACGCTGAAAGAAGAACTGAAAACTGCTCAAGGACAACGTCGTACTCGTGCGATTAAGCGTCTGGAAGTTCTTGAATCTTTCCGGAATTCAGGTAACAATCCATCATGGATGATACTGGATGTTCTTCCGGTAGTTCCGCCGGAATTACGTCCAATGGTTCAATTAGATGGAGGACGTTTTGCGACATCTGACTTGAACGACTTATATCGCCGTGTAATCAACCGTAATAACCGTTTGAAACGTCTTCTTGATCTTGGGGCACCAACGATTATCGTTCAAAACGAAAAACGTATGCTTCAAGAAGCTGTAGATGCATTGATTGATAATGGTCGCCGCGGTCGTCCGGTTACAGGTCCAGGAAATCGTCCCCTCAAATCCCTTTCTCATATGTTAAAAGGGAAGCAAGGTCGTTTCCGTCAAAACCTTCTTGGTAAACGTGTCGACTATTCTGGTCGTTCCGTTATCGTAGTAGGTCCTAGCTTGAAAATGTATCAGTGTGGACTTCCAAAAGAAATGGCACTTGAGCTATTCAAACCATTTGTTATGAAAGAGCTTGTTTCTCGCGGATTAGCCCATAATATTAAATCGGCCAAACGTAAGATTGAGCGTGTACATCCAGAGGTTTGGGATGTTCTTGAAGATGTTATTAAAGAACACCCTGTACTGCTTAACCGTGCACCAACACTGCACCGTTTGGGGATACAGGCTTTTGAGCCAACCTTAGTAGAGGGTCGCGCCATTCGACTGCACCCGCTCGTATGTACAGCTTATAATGCTGACTTTGATGGTGACCAAATGGCTGTTCACGTTCCGTTATCTTCTGAAGCACAGGCTGAGGCCCGCATACTAATGCTAGCAGCTCAAAACATTTTAAACCCTAAGGATGGCAAACCTGTTGTTACACCTTCACAGGATATGGTGTTAGGTAACTATTACCTCACCTTAGAGCGTGCTGGTTCAGTAGGTGAAGGCACGGTTGTGAAGGACTTAAATGAGGCAATCATGGCCTACCAAAATGGATATGTACACTTGCATACTCGTGTAGCTGTTCAGGCAGGTTCGCTAAACAATGAAACCTTTACAGAAGCTCAACACAACCAATTGCTTCTTACGACTATTGGTAAGTTGATCTTTAATGAGATGCTTCCCAACTCGTTCCCTTATATGAACGAGCCGACACAGGAGAACCTTGAAATTAAAACTCCAGAACATTACTTTATTGCAAAGGGAACGGATATCAAGAAAGAAATCGCAAGTCGCGAAGAAGTTCTTCCGTTCAAAAAAGGAATTCTAGGAGATATCATTGCGGAAGTGTTTAAACGATTCTCTATTAGTGAAACATCTAAAATGTTGGATAGTATGAAGGATCTTGGGTTTGCTTATTCTACAAAAGCAGGTATAACAGTTGGTGTATCTGATGTTGTGGTACTTCCTGAAAAGCAAGAAATCTTAGAAGAAGCACAAGGTAAAGTAGATAAAGTACTCAAGCAATTCCGTCGTGGTCTAATCACTGAAGGGGAACGTTATGACCGAGTTATTGAGATTTGGTCTGCGTGTAAGGATGACATTCAGAATCGTTTGATGAGTTCCTTAAATCCACGCAACCCAATTTTCATGATGAGTGATTCGGGTGCCCGTGGTAACGCATCAAACTTCACACAGCTTGCAGGTATGCGTGGTTTAATGGCCAACCCGGCTGGACGAATTATTGAACTACCAATCAAATCAAGTTTCCGTGAAGGTTTAACGGTTCTAGAATACTTCATCTCAACTCACGGTGCTCGTAAAGGTCTTGCTGATACAGCACTGAAAACAGCTGATTCAGGTTATCTGACACGTCGACTTGTAGATGTGGCGCAGGATGTTATCGTTCGTGATGAGGATTGTGGAACTGATCGTGGTTTGACAGTTAGCTCGCTAAAAGAGGGAACTGAACTTATCGAACCATTGATTGATCGATTAATCGGTCGTACAGCTTTCCAAACAGCTATACATCCTGAAACAGGTGCTGTTCTTGCTACTCGAAACGAAGTTATTTTCGAAGATGCAGCAAAACAGATTGTTGATGCAGGTATTGAAGAAGTAGTCATCCGTTCTGCCTTTACTTGTAACACGAAGCATGGTGTATGTAAGAAGTGTTATGGTCGTAACTTGGCTACAGGTGACGAAGTTGAAGTAGGAGAAGCTGTAGGTATCATCGCAGCCCAATCCATTGGTGAACCAGGTACACAGTTAACAATGCGTACCTTCCACACAGGTGGTGTTGCAGGTGACGATATCACACAAGGTCTCCCACGTATTCAAGAGATTGTTGAAGCGCGTAACCCTAAAGGTCAAGCTGTAATAACAGAGATCAAGGGTAATGTTGTAGAAATCAATGAGGTTAAAGAAAAACAAGAAATTATGGTTCAAGGTAATGTGGAAACTCGCACTTACACCGCACCGTATGGTTCTAGGTTGAAAGTTTCTATCGGAGACGAATTGCAAGCCGGCGAACCGTTAACAGAAGGTTCAATTGACCCTAAGGAATTGTTAACCGTTCAAGGCTTAGAAGGCGTCGAAGTTTATCTATTGAAAGAAGTGCAAAAAGTATACCGTATGCAAGGTGTTGAGATTTCCGATAAACACATCGAAGTTATGGTTCGTCAAATGCTTCGTAAGGTTCGGGTGCTCGACTCAGGGGATACAGATGTTCTTCCGGGATCACTGCTTGAGATCCATCAATTTAAAGATGCCAACCAAAAAGTTCTCGTGGAAGGCGGCCAACCGGCTGTCGGCCGACCGGTTATTCTCGGTATTACCAAAGCATCGCTTGAAACGGATAGTTTCCTATCTGCAGCATCTTTCCAGGAAACAACACGTGTCCTAACTGATGCAGCAATTAAAGGTAAGCGCGATGAATTACTAGGTCTTAAAGAGAATGTTATTATCGGTAAACTTGTTCCAGCAGGTACTGGTATGACAAGGTACCGTAAGATTAAAGCAGAATCAGAGAAAAAAGAAGAAAAAGCTGAAGCTGTAGAAGAAGTTACTCAGCCATAATCTAAAGCTAGAGGTAAACAGGATAAAATAAGGGAGCATCTTATGTTGAACTATTTTAAAAATACAGTTGACATGGATTTTACCAAGTGATAACATGATCTAGGTGCTTCCGTTTATCCTTGTTACTTTGGAGGATATGAAGATGTCTTATGAAAAAGTAGCACAGGCTAAATCAGAAATAGTCATTGGAATCAAACAAACACTAAGATCTATGAAAAATGGTGAAGTGGTTGAAGTCATAACGGCTGATGATGCAGATCAGTTGATGACTATGAAAGTAGCTAAACTAGCTGCACAATTAAACATTCCTCATACGAGGGTTAATTCCATGAAGGAATTAGGAAATGCGTGTGGCATTGATGTTGGAGCTGCAACAGTGGCAATAAAGCAATAAAGTTTTGGCGTGTAATCGCGAAAGCTTTGTTTTTTGGCTTTTTATGAACCACCTGGATGTGTGGTATTAATAAATTTTGAAGGGAGGATAATTATTATGCCAACTATAAACCAATTAGTACGTAAGGGACGCGTAAGCAAAAGCAAACAGTCTGACTCTCCAGCTTTGAATAAAGGCTTTAACAGCTATAAAAAGCGTATGACAGATCAGTCTTCTCCACAAAAACGTGGTGTTTGTACACGTGTAGGTACGATGACTCCTAAGAAACCGAACTCCGCATTACGTAAGTATGCTCGTGTTCGTCTTACGAATCAAATCGAAGTGAACGCCTACATTCCTGGAATTGGCCACAACCTACAAGAGCACAGTGTTGTTCTTATTCGTGGCGGACGTGTTAAAGATTTACCTGGTGTGCGTTATCACATCGTACGCGGTGCATTAGACACTGCAAGCGTTGACGGTCGTATGCAAGGTCGTTCTAAATACGGTACAAAGAGACCAAAAAAATAAACAATGCGTATGAAACGCATGTTAAATAAAAACCAAAGAAAGGAGGGGAACATATGCCACGTAAAGGACCAGTAGCTAAACGTGATGTGTTACCAGATCCAATGTACAATTCTAAGCTTGTTACTCGTATGATCAACCAAATTATGGTTGACGGCCGACGCGGTAAAGCTCAGAAAATACTTTATAAATCTTTTGAACTTGTTCAAGAGCGTAGTGGAAATGAAGCTATGGAAGCTTTTGATCAAGCTATGAAAAATGTAATGCCAGTACTAGAAGTTCGTGCTCGCCGTGTAGGTGGTTCAAACTATCAAGTACCAGTCGAGGTACGTCCAGAACGTCGTCAAGCACTAGGTCTTCGTTTCATTGTAAATTATGCGCGTCTACGCGGAGAACAAACAATGGAAGAACGCCTTGCTAACGAAATTCTAGATGCTTCAAACAATACAGGTGCTGCTGTTAAGCGCCGCGAAGACATGCACAAAATGGCGGAAGCAAACAAAGCATTCGCTCACTACCGTTGGTAATCACCAACGAAATAAACTTTCACTCAGGAAGGAGAAAAAATCATGCCTAGAGAGTTCTCCTTGGAAAAGACTCGTAATATCGGCGTAATGGCTCACATTGACGCTGGTAAAACGACTGCAACCGAGCGTATTCTTTTCTACACAGGACGTATCCACAAAATAGGTGAAACTCACGAAGGAGCTTCACAAATGGACTGGATGGAGCAGGAACAAGAGCGCGGAATCACGATAACTTCCGCTGCAACAACTGCTCAGTGGAAAGGTCACCGTATTAATATTATTGACACCCCTGGGCACGTTGACTTCACTGTAGAAGTTGAACGTTCTCTGCGTGTGCTTGATGGTTCTGTAGCTGTATTAGATGCTCAGTCTGGTGTTGAACCACAAACTGAAACTGTATGGCGTCAGGCAACAACTTATGGTGTTCCACGAGTCGTTTTCATCAACAAAATGGATAAAATCGGAGCCGACTTCATTTACTCGTTAGGGACGTTAAAAGACCGTCTTGGAGCAAATGCTGCTGCGGTACAACTTCCAATTGGTGCTGAAGATGATTTCGAAGGAATCATTGATCTTGTAACTATGGAAGCATACTATTACATGGATAACCTAGGAACTCGTGCGGAAGCTCGCGAAATTCCAGATGAATACAAGGAACAAGCTGAAGAGTATCGTACTCTTCTTGTAGAATCTGTTGCTGAACTTGATGAAGAATTGATGATGAAGTACCTTGAAGGTGAAGAAGTTACAAACGAAGAGTTGAAAGTTGCGATTCGTACAGCAACTCTTGGTGTAGACTTTTACCCAGTATTCTGTGGTTCTGCTTTCAAAAACAAAGGAGTTCAACTGTTAATTGATGGTGTCATTGATTATCTACCATCTCCTTTGGATGTACCACCAATTGAAGGACACGTTCCACAAACGGATGAACACGTGGTACGTAGACCAGATGATAAAGAGCCGTTCTCAGCATTGGCCTTTAAAGTTGCTACAGACCCTTATGTTGGAAAACTAACATTCTTCCGTGTTTACTCTGGTACATTAAGTTCTGGTTCTTACGTGAGGAACTCTACTAAAGATAAGCGTGAACGTGTAGGACGTATACTGCAAATGCACGCTAACTCTCGCCAAGAAATCTCTGCCGTTTACGCTGGGGATATTGCTGGTGCTGTTGGTCTTAAAGATACCGGAACTGGTGACACACTATGTGACGAGAAGAGTTTAGTTATTCTTGAGTCTATGGAATTCCCTGAACCAGTTATTTCTGTAGCGATTGAACCTAAATCTAAAGCAGATCAAGACAAAATGGGGATTGCACTTGGTAAGCTTGCTGAAGAAGACCCTACGTTCCGAACAGAAACAAACGTAGAGACTGGACAGACGATTATAGCTGGTATGGGTGAACTTCACCTTGACATCATCGTTGACCGTCTTCGTCGTGAGTTTAAAGTTGATGCGAACATTGGTGCTCCACAAGTTGCTTATCGTGAGACTTTCCGTGCTAGTGCACAAGTCGAAGGTAAATTCGTACGCCAGTCCGGTGGCCGTGGACAATTCGGTCACGTTTGGGTTAAATTTGAGCCGAACGATGAAGGTGCTGGATATGAATTTGTTAACAAAATCGTTGGCGGTGTAGTACCGCGTGAATACATTCCATCTGTTGAAGCGGGTATTAGAGATTCCTTAGAAAATGGTGTATTAGCTGGATACCCAATGGTCGACATTAAGGCTACTCTTTATGATGGCTCTTATCACGATGTTGACTCCAATGAAATGGCCTTCAAAGTAGCAGCATCAATGGCACTTAAAGAAGCTAAAAACAAATGTAAACCTGTACTTCTAGAACCAATGATGAAAGTTGAAGTTGTTATTCCGGAAGAGTATATGGGAGATATTATGGGTGATGTAACTTCCCGTCGTGGACGTGTTGAAGGAATGGAAACTCGTGGTACTGCTCAGGTTGTTAAAGCATTTGTACCGCTTTCTGAGATGTTTGGTTACTCGACTGCGCTTCGTTCAAACACTCAAGGACGTGGAACCTACACTATGCATTTTGATCACTATGAGGAAGTTCCGAAGAGCATTTCTGAGGAAATTATCAAGAAAAATGCTGGTGAATAATTGATTTTTTTGCTGAGTTGAAGTATAACTTGTATTGTAAGCAGGGAGTATAAAATACTCCCTGCTTCACATAAAAAATCCAATTTAAATAACTTTGTATTTAATTAAAGGAGGAAATATAGAATGGGTAAAGAAAAATTCGACCGTTCCAAGTCCCACGTTAACATTGGTACTATTGGACACGTTGACCATGGTAAAACAACATTAACTGCAGCTATTACAACTGTACTTCACAAAAGATCCGGTGAAGGCTCTGCAATGGCATACGATATGATCGATGGTGCTCCTGAAGAGCGCGAACGTGGTATCACAATCTCTACTGCCCACGTTGAGTATGAAACTGAAAACCGTCACTATGCACACGTTGACTGCCCAGGTCACGCTGACTATGTTAAAAACATGATCACTGGTGCTGCACAAATGGACGGTGCTATTCTAGTTGTATCTGCAGCTGACGGCCCGATGCCGCAAACTCGTGAGCACATCCTACTTTCTCGTCAAGTTGGTGTACCTGCGATTGTAGTATTCCTTAACAAAACAGATATGGTAGATGACGAAGAACTTCTTGAACTAGTTGAAATGGAAGTGCGCGATCTACTTTCCGAGTATGACTTCGATGGTGATGATGTACCAGTAATAAGTGGTTCCGCACTTAAAGCTCTTGAAGGAGATGAAGAGTATGAGCAACGCATCTTCGACCTTATGGATGCTGTTGACGAATTCATCCCGAACCCAGCGCGTGATGTTGACCAAGCATTCATGATGCCAGTAGAGGACGTATTCTCTATCACTGGCCGTGGTACTGTTGCAACTGGTCGTGTTGAGCGTGGTAAAATTAAAGTTGGAGATGACATTGAAATCATCGGTCTTGCTCCAGAAGCTCGCAAAACTACAATCACTGGTGTTGAAATGTTCCGTAAGCTTCTTGACTATGCAGAAGCTGGTGATAACATTGGTGCACTTCTTCGTGGTGTTAACCGTGAAGATATCAACCGTGGTCAAGTACTAGCTAAGCCTGGTACAATTACTCCACACACAAAGTTCCAAGCAGAAGTTTATGTACTATCAAAAGATGAAGGCGGACGTCACACTCCATTCTTCTCTAACTACCGTCCTCAGTTTTACTTCCGTACAACTGACGTAACTGGTGTTATCCAACTTCCAGAAGGCGTAGAGATGGTAATGCCTGGTGATAACGTAGAAATGACTGTAGAACTTATTTCTCCAATCGCAATTGAAGATGGAACTAAGTTCTCCATTCGTGAAGGTGGCCGTACTGTAGGCGCTGGCGTTGTTGCTAAAATCACTGAATAATATTAAGATGTTCTTCTTTAAACAAACAGAAACTCTTATGGGTTTCTGTTTGTTTTTGGTTTCAGTCATCTATTAAGTTATTAGTGAAAACTTAAATACTAGACTTTGCACTAACGCCATAATTATACCGGTGAACTATTAGTGAACTGATCACAAGATCCATTAAATAATATAAACCTATTGAAATCGTCAAAAAACCCTAGTATAATACATTGAAGTGTTCATATTAATTATTTTATGAATTAACACTTGCATTGCTAACAATTATTCTATATAATTAGTAATGTTGGTCATAAAAGGCGATGAAACGAAAGGTTGTTGACACACACGGCCCCTTTGCCATGGTCGGTGAGTTGAGGAATTTTCGTGGAGAATGTCTATTTCTAAAATGGGCGAAGAAGGAGGGAACATAATGGCAAAAGAAAAAATTCGTATTCGTTTAAAAGCGTATGATCATAGGGCTTTAGATCAGTCTGCTGAAAAAATTGTAGACACAGCGAAGAGGTCTGGTGCGAACGTATCTGGTCCGATTCCACTTCCAACTGAGAGGTCAATCTATACTGTACTTCGTGCAACTCACAAGTATAAAGATGCTCGTGAACAATTCGAAATGCGCACACACAAACGTCTAATCGACATTGTTAATCCGACGCCACAGACGGTCGATTCGCTAATGCGTCTAGATCTACCATCTGGTGTGGATATCGAAATCAAACTTTAAAATAAATAGATAATTATAATAGGAGGTGTAACGGATGACGAAAGGAATCTTAGGACGTAAAGTCGGGATGACTCAGATCTTTTCAGAGAGCGGAGAGTTAATTCCAGTAACAGTTGTACAAGCGGAACCTAACGTTGTTTTGCAGAAGAAAACAGAAGAAAACGATGGTTATGAAGCTGTTCAACTAGGTTTTGCTGATCAAAAGTCAAACCGCTTAAAGAAAGCCGATCAAGGTCATGCTGAGAAAGCAAGCACAACACCTAAGCGCTACATTCGTGAATTCCGTAACTCAAACCTTGATGACTATGATTTAGGTCAAGAGGTTAAGGTGGATATTTTCGAAACTGGTGACGTGATTGATGTAACAGGAACTTCTAAAGGGAAAGGTTTCCAAGGTGCGATCAAGCGCCACAACCAATCTCGTGGACCAATGACACACGGTTCCCGCTATCACCGCCGTCCTGGTGCGATGGGTCCAATTGATCCAATGCACGTATTCAAAGGAAAGAAACTTCCAGGACAAATGGGTGGCAAACAAATCACGCTACAAAACCTTGAAATTGTTAGTGTTGACGCTGAGCGCAACTTACTATTAATTAAAGGTAATGTACCTGGCCCGAGAAAATCTTACGTTAAAGTAACGAGTGCAATAAAGGCTAGCAAATAATTAACGGAAGGGAGGATATGTCATGCCTAAAGTAGCACTATTAAACCAAAGCGGCTCTAAAGTTGGAGATGTTGAACTGAATGACGCTGTTTTTGGTATTGAACCAAACACTCATGTATTACATGAAACTGCTGTGTCACAACGCGCATCCTTGCGTCAAGGCACGCACAAAGTTAAAAACCGTTCAGAAGTTAGCGGCGGCGGTCGTAAACCGTGGCGCCAAAAAGGAACCGGACGTGCTCGTCAAGGTACTATTCGTGCACCACAATGGGTAGGTGGCGGTACTGTATTTGGTCCTACACCACGTAGCTATAGCTACAAATTGCCTAGAAAGGTTCGACGTTTAGCACTTAGATCAGCTTACTCTTCTAAGTTACAAGAAGACAACATTGTTGTTCTTGAAGGTCTTTCTTTTGATGCACCGAAGACTAAGGAAGTAGTTAGCTTGCTTAAAGGACTAGATGTGAACGAAAAAGCTCTTATTGTTACTGCAGATAAGAACGATAACGTTGTTCTATCATCTAACAATATCCCTACAGTGAAGGCATTGACTGTAGATGAGGTAAGTGTGTTAGATTTACTAACGCATGACAAACTTATCCTAACGAAGGACGCAGCTGAAAAAGCAGGGGAGGTGCTCTCATAATGAAAGAACCACGCGATATTATTAAACGCCCTGTCATTACTGAACAATCATCTGACCTTATGGGAGAAAAGAAATATACGTTTGAAGTGAGCACGAAAGCAAATAAAACGGAAATTAAAGATGCAATTCAAGAAATTTTCGGAGTTAAAGTTGCTGGAGTAAACACGATGAACCTTAAAGGTAAATTTAAGCGTATGGGTCGTTTCGGTGGCTATCGTTCTGATCGTAAGAAAGCAGTTGTTACATTGACTGAAGACAGTGAAGAACTAGAAATTTTTGAAGCATAAATTACAAATCTAATCAGTGAAGGAGGGAAAAAAGATGGCGATTAAAAAGTTTCGACCAATTACTAACGGTCGTCGACACATGACAGTATCTGATTTCGCGGAAATCACAACTGATAAACCTGAACGCTCCCTATTGACTCCACTACACAAGCGCGGTGGACGTAACAACCAGGGTAGACTGACAGTTCGTCATCAAGGCGGAGGCCACAAGCGTCATTACCGTATTATCGACTTCAAGCGCGACAAAGACGGAATACCTGGACGCGTTGCCACGGTTGAGTATGATCCAAACCGCTCCGCTAACATTGCACTAATTAACTACGTTGATGGTGAAAAACGTTACATTTTAGCACCTAAGGGTCTAAAAGTAGGTAATGAAATCATCTCTGGTCAAGGATCAGATATCAAACCTGGGAATTCTCTTCAATTGAAAGATATTCCTATCGGTACAGTTATACACAACGTAGAACTTAAACCAGGCCGCGGAGGACAACTTGTACGTTCAGCAGGTACTTCTGCACAAATCCTTGGTCGTGAAGAGAAATACACCCTCGTACGTCTTACTTCTGGTGAAGTTCGTCTAGTGCTAAGTACTTGCCGTGCAACAGTTGGTCAAGTTGGAAACTTAGAACACGAATTAATCAGTGTAGGTAAAGCTGGACGTTCTCGCTGGCAAGGCAAGCGCCCAACTGTACGTGGTTCTGTTATGAACCCTAGCGATCACCCACACGGTGGTGGTGAAGGACGTGCACCAATCGGCCGACCTTCTCCAATGTCTCCATGGGGTAAACCAACTCTTGGTTACAAGACGCGTAAACGCAACAAACCGTCTGATAAATATATCGTTCGTAAAAGAGGTAAAAAATAACGGGATTGCACGACAGGCAATGAAACCCGTCAACCAATCACGAAGGGAGGTTTATTCATGGGCCGCAGCCTAAAAAAGGGACCTTTTATTGATGACCATTTGATGAAAAAAGTAGAAAAGTTGAACGAAGATAACAAGCACCAGGTGATTAAAACATGGTCTCGTCGTTCTACCATCTTCCCAAACTTTGTGGGACACACAATCGCAGTTTATGATGGACGTAAACACGTACCTGTATACGTAACTGAAGATATGGTGGGTCATAAACTTGGTGAATTCGCGCCAACCCGTACGTTCAAGGGACACTCTGGCGACGACAAGAAAACAAAACGATAATGTAGAGAGGAGGCACTCTAATGCAAGCTAAAGCAGTTGCTAAAACCGTTCGTATTGCTCCTCGTAAAGCTCGTTTAGTTATCGATTTAATTCGAGGAAAAAACGTAGGTGACGCGATCGCAACATTGCGCTTAACTCAGCGCGGCGCTTCTCCAGTGATTGAGAAGGTGCTAAATTCTGCGATTGCTAATGCTGAACACAATTATGAAATGGATACAGATAATTTATATATTTCCGAAGCGTTTGTAAATGAAGGCGTAACTCTTAAACGTTTCCGTCCACGTGCTATGGGACGCGCAAGTCAAATCAATAAACGCACGAGCCACATCACAGTGGTTGTATCAGAAAAGAAGGAGGGATAATCAGTGGGTCAAAAAGTTAATCCGGTAGGTCTTCGTATTGGCGTTATCCGTGACTGGGAGTCAAAGTGGTACGCTGGCAAGGACTATGCTGACTTGTTGCATGAAGATATTAAAATTCGTGAATATACAGAACAACGTCTTAAAGACGCTGCCGTATCTACGGTTGAAATAGAACGCGCAGCAAACCGTGTAAACATTTCCATTCACACTGGTAAACCAGGAATGGTTATTGGTAAGGGCGGATCAGAAGTTGAAGCACTTCGTAAATCGTTGAATGCTCTTACTGGTAAACGTGTTCACATCAACATCGTTGAAGTGAAAAAACCTGATTTGAACGCTACTCTTGTAGCAGATAGTATCGCACGTCAACTGGAAAACCGTGTGTCTTTCCGTCGTGCACAGAAACAAACAATTCAACGCGCTATGCGTGGTGGAGCTAAAGGTATTCGTACACAAGTATCTGGACGCCTTGGCGGTGCCGATATCGCTCGTGCTGAATATTACAGTGAAGGAACAGTACCACTTCACACACTTCGTGCAGACATCGATTATGGAACTGCAGAAGCAGACACAACTTACGGTAAACTTGGTGTTAAAGTGTGGATCTATCGTGGAGAAGTCCTTCCAACCAAAACTAATAAATAAGGAAGGGGGAACAGCATTATGTTAATGCCTAAACGTGTTAAATATCGTCGTCAACACCGCGCAAGCCTAAAAGGCCGTGCGAAAGGTGGAACATCCGTATCTTTCGGTGAATATGGTTTACAAGCAATTGATCCAGCATGGATCACAGCCCGTCAAATCGAGGCAGCGCGTATCGCGATGACTCGTTACATGAAGCGTGGCGGTAAAGTATGGATTAAAATCTTCCCAGATAAGCCTTATACTGCTAAACCCCTAGAAGTTCGAATGGGTTCTGGTAAAGGTGCTCCAGAAGGTTTCGTGGCTGTAGTAAAACCAGGAAAGATTTTGTTTGAAATAGCAGGTGTATCTGAAGAAGTTGCTCGTGAAGCGTTACGTCTTGCTTCTCACAAGCTACCGATCAGAACTAAATTTGTAAAACGCGAAGAAATTGGTGGTGAAATCAATGAAGGCTAATGAAATCCGTGAATTAACCACTGCCGAAATTGAACAAAAAGTTAAGTCTCTTAAAGAAGAACTTTTTAACCTACGTTTCCAGCTGGCAACAGGTCAACTTGAGAACACTGCGCGTATTCGCGAAGTTCGTAAGTCTATTGCTCGTATGAAATCTGTTGCTCGCGAACGTGAGCTAGGCGTAAATAACTAATAGTTGAGAGGAGGTCACCCTCACATGAGTGAACGTAATAATCGTAAAGTTTACACTGGCCGTGTAGTATCTGACAAAATGGATAAAACCATTACTGTTCTAGTTGAAACTTACAAATTCCACAAACTTTATGGCAAGCGCGTAAAGTATTCGAAGAAACTTAAGACTCACGATGAAAACAACCAAGCTAAAAATGGCGACGTTGTACGTATCATGGAAACTCGTCCGTTGTCAGCAACGAAACGTTTCCGTCTTCTAGAAGTCGTAGAAGAGTCTGTTATTATCTAATATAGTTCGCTCGGAGAAATTCCGAAGGGAGGTTACAGTATATGATTCAACAGGAGACTCGATTGAGAGTAGCCGACAACTCTGGTGCACGTGAAATCCAAACGATTAAAGTATTGGGTGGATCTGGTCGTAAGACTGCTAATATCGGTGATATAATCACCGCTACAGTGAAACAGGCAACACCAGGAGGCGTTGTTAAAAAAGGCGAGGTAGTAAAAGCCGTAATTGTACGTTCTAAAAGTGGTATGCGTCGTAAAGATGGTTCATATATTCGCTTTGACGAAAACGCAGCCGTAATTGTACGTGAAGACAAAGGTCCACGCGGTACACGTATCTTTGGACCGGTAGCTCGTGAACTACGTGATGCAAAATTCATGAAGATCGTATCATTAGCTCCAGAAGTAATATAAAAACCTGAAATGCCTTGTTAAGGAGGTGCGCGAAGCATGCACGTAAAAAAAGGTGACAAAGTAATGGTTATTTCTGGCAAGGACAAAGGTAAGCAAGGAACGATCCTTGAATCTTACCCTAAGAAAGAACGTGTCCTTGTAGAAGGAATTAACGAAATTAAGAAACACGCAAAGCCTTCACAAGATAACCCACAAGGTGGGATTCTTACTCAAGAAGCGCCAATTCATGTCTCAAACGTAATGCCAATTGATCCTAAATCTGGCGAGCCAACTCGTGTTGGTCATAAAGTTGAAGACGGAAAGAATGTTCGTATCGCGAAAAAATCTGGTGAAGCATTAGATAACTAATCCAGTGATGAAAGGAGGGCCACTTGATGAACGAAATGAAGAAAAAATATCAAGAAGAAATTGTGCCATCTATGATGAGCAAGTTTGAATACGATTCTGTTATGCAAACACCTAAAGTCGAAAAAATCGTAATTAACATGGGTGTTGGTGACGCTGTTCAAAATGCGAAAGCATTAGATTCAGCTGTTGAAGAACTATCATTGATCTCTGGTCAAAAACCCTTGATCACGAAAGCTAAAAAGTCAATTGCAGGTTTCCGCTTGCGTGAAGGTATGCCAATCGGTGCGAAGGTAACACTTCGCGGAGATCGTATGTACGAATTCTTCCAAAAACTAGTTGGAGTATCACTACCACGTGTTCGTGACTTCCGCGGGATCTCAAAGAAAGCTTTTGACGGTCGTGGAAACTATACACTAGGTGTAAAAGAACAATTGATTTTCCCAGAAATTAATTATGACAAAGTAGATAAAGTGCGTGGCATGGATATCGTTATCGTTACTTCAGCGGAAACTGACGAAGAATCACGTGAACTATTAGCTCAATTCGGTATGCCGTTTCAGAAATAATGAGCTAACCATAAGGAGGGAAGATTGTGGCTAAAAAATCTATGGTCGCGAAGCAACAGCGCAAACAAAAGTACGAAGTACGCGAATATACTCGTTGTGAACGTTGCGGACGTCCTCATTCCGTACTACGCAAATTTAAGCTTTGCCGTATTTGTTTCCGTGAACTTGCACACAAAGGACAAATCCCTGGTGTCAAAAAAGCCAGCTGGTAAACCCGATATAGGGAAGGAGGTATATAAGTTATGACTATGACAGATCCGATTGCAGATATGCTTACGCGTATTCGAAACGCGAATATGGTTCGTCACGAGAAGCTTGAACTTCCAGCTTCTAAAGTGAAAAAAGAAATTGCTGATATCCTAAAACGTGAAGGTTTTGTACGTGATTATGAATTTGTAGAAGATAGCAAACAAGGAGTTCTTCGCATTTTCCTTAAATACGGTCAAAACGAAGAGCGTGTAATCACTGGAGTTAAGCGTATCAGTAAACCAGGACTACGTGTTTATGCTAAAGCTGAAGAACTTCCAAAAGTTCTTAACGGACTAGGTGTAGCCGTTGTTTCTACTTCAAAAGGTGTACTAACAGATAAAGAAGCTCGTGAACAAGCCATTGGTGGCGAAGTTCTGGCTTACGTTTGGTAATCGAAACAGATAAGACAGGAGGTGCAAATGAATGTCTCGCGTAGGATTGAAATCATTAGAAATTCCTGAAGGTATTGAAATCATTCAGGACAATAAAACAATCACAGTTAAAGGTCCAAAAGGTGAATTGACTCGTACGTTCCATGAGGATATTACGGTGAAGCTTGAAGATAACGTTCTTACAGTGTCTCGTCCAAGCGAACACAAAGAACATCGTGCTCTTCACGGTACTACTCGAAGCCTGATCGCTAATATGGTTGAGGGTGTATCCAAAGGATTTGAGAAAAACCTTGAACTTAACGGGGTAGGATACCGTGCGCAAAAGCAGGGAGAAACAGTTGTTGTTAATGCTGGTTACTCTCACCCAATAGAAGTTGAAAACCGTGAGGGAATCGAAATTGAAGTTCCTGCAAACACGAAAATAACTATTAAGGGAATCGACAAAGAGCTAGTCGGTGCTGTTGCAGCAAAGATCCGTGCTATCCGTCCTCCTGAGCCTTATAAAGGTAAAGGAATTCGTTACGAAAACGAACATGTTCGCAGAAAAGAAGGTAAAACAGCTAAATAAGGTTCTAAGGTAAGGAATAGAAAGGAGTGACCCAGATGATCACAAAGGCTGATAAGAATGTTGTCCGTAAAAAACGTCATGCGCGTGTACGCTCAAACGTTGTAGGGACAGCTGTACGTCCGCGTTTAAACGTTTATCGCTCAAACAAACACATCTATGCACAATTAATTAATGACGACAACCAAGAAACTGTTGCAAGTGCCTCTACAGTAGATAAAGATTTAAGTCTTGATAATACTGGTAACGTAGAAGCAGCACAAAAAGTCGGTGAATTAGTTGCTAAGCGTGGGAAAGACAATGGCTATAAAGTGATTGTGTTTGACCGTGGTGGTTACTTGTATCATGGACGTGTGAAAGCACTAGCAGATGCGGCTCGCGAAGCCGGCCTAGAATTTTAATCGTTAAAGGAGGGACATACATGCTAACAAAAATTGACCCTAATAAACTAGATTTAGAAGAACGCGTAGTTACGATTAACCGTGTTGCAAAAGTAGTTAAAGGTGGACGTCGTTTCCGTTTTGCTGCATTGGTTGTCGTAGGAGATAAAAATGGTCATGTTGGATTTGGTACTGGTAAAGCACAAGAAGTACCAGATGCAATTAAAAAAGCTATCGATGATGCGAAGAAAAGTTTGATTTCTGTTCCAATTAAAAACACGACAATTCCTCACGAGGTTATAGGAAGATTCGGTGCTGGTAATATTCTGATGAAGCCTGCCGCTGAAGGTACTGGAATTATTGCTGGTGGCCCTGTACGTGCAGTTCTTGAATTATCAGGTGTACACGATATACTTTCTAAGTCACTTGGTTCAAACACACCAATTAACATGGTTCGTGCGACACTAACTGGACTTAATGAACTTAAGCGCGCAGAAGACGTTGCTCGACTTCGTGGGAAGTCAGTAGAAGAACTGTAGGATAAGGAGGGAAATGAAATGGCTAAAAAGTTAGAAGTTACCCTCACGCGCAGTGTTATTGGCAGATCAGAAGATCAGCGTGCAACAGTTAAAGCACTCGGTCTAAGTAAAATTCGTCAATCTGTCGTAATCGAAGATAACCCAGCGATTCGAGGTATGGCTAATAAGGTATCTCACCTTGTATCGATTAAAGAACTATAAGTAAAGAATCAATAATAAGGAGGTGCTCGTATGAAACTGCATGAACTGAAACCATCAGCTGGATCCAAGAAAGAACGCAACCGTGTAGGTCGTGGTATGGCTTCTGGTAATGGTAAGACTTCAGGTCGTGGCCACAAGGGTCAAGGACAACGTTCAGGTAGTAAAACTCGTCCAGGTTTTGAGGGTGGTCAAATGCCACTTTTCCAACGTTTGCCGAAACGTGGTTTTACGAACATTCATCGTAAGGAATTCGCGATTATTAATCTTGATGCTCTTAACCGCTTTGAAGAGGGCGCAGAGGTTACTCCAGAACTTCTACTTGAAACTGGCATTGTCAGTCAAGAAAAAGCTGGCATTAAAGTTCTCGCTAAAGGTTCTGTTGAAAAGAAGCTTACTGTGAAAGCTCATAAGTTCTCTGCTTCGGCTAAAGAAGCTATTGAAGCAGCGGGCGGTCAAACTGAGGTGATTTAATGTTCCGGACAATCTCCAATTTTATGCGCGTGGGTGATATTCGGCGGAAAATTATATTCACTTTATTAATGCTGATTGTTTTTCGCTTGGGTACATTCATTCCTGTTCCCTTTACAAACCGGGACGCAATTAACTTCATGGATGAACAAAATGCGTTTGGATTTCTAAACACATTTGGAGGCGGTGCACTGCAGAATTTCTCGATTTTTGCAATGGGGATCATGCCGTATATTACAGCCTCCATCATCATGCAGTTGTTGCAGATGGATGTCGTAGCTAAATTTGCGGAATGGAAAAAGCAAGGTGAAGTGGGTCGCCGAAAATTAGCTCAGTTTACCCGCTATGGAACGATTGTTTTAGCTTTTATACAAGCAATTGGAATGTCTATTGGGTTCAACGCATTAGCTGGAGGTCAACTCATCGCTAATCCCGGCCCTGCAAAGTTCTTAATCATTGCTCTTGTATTAACAGGCGGAACAGCATTCCTAATGTGGCTTGGTGAGCAAATTACGTCTCACGGCGTTGGAAATGGTATTTCCATATTGATATTTGCCGGTATAGTTGCTGCTATTCCGACAGGAGCAAACCAACTGTATGACCAGTATATTACTGGTGCGGGTGATGAATTGTTTATTAATCTAGTGATTATCGCAATCATTGCATTAGTCATTGTCGCGGTAGTTGTTGGAGTTATATTCATTCAGCAAGCACTTCGTAAGATACCAATTCAATATGCGAAAAAACTCGTTAACCGATCTCCAGTAGGTGGACATTCAACTCATTTACCGATTAAGGTTAATGCTGCAGGGGTTATTCCAGTAATCTTTGCAATTTCATTCATTATCGCACCAAGAACTGTTGCTGGTTTCTTTGAAGGTAATGAAGTAGCCTCTGTTATTCAATATATCTTTGATTATCAGAATTGGCCTGGAATGATTATCTATGTTGCGTTAATAATTGCATTCACATATTTCTACACATTTGTCCAGGTAAACCCTGAGCAAATGGCCGAGAATTTGAAAAAGCAAGGCGGTTATATTCCTGGAATTCGTCCTGGTGCAAATACTGAGACGTATCTTACACGAGTGATGTACCGTTTAACTTTCGTAGGTTCAATCTTTCTAGCAGCTGTATCGATTCTTCCTATTATTCTTGGTTCAGTAGCTAATCTACCCCCAAGTGTTCAGGTTGGAGGAACAGGATTGCTCATCGTTGTAGGTGTAGCCCTTGAAATGATGAAGCAACTTGAGAGTCAGCTAGTGAAACGCCACTATAAAGGCTTTATTAAATAAATTGTGAAAAGCTAATGAAAAAGAGAGCGGAGGGAAGACGTTGAATTTAATTCTGATGGGTCTTCCTGGTGCCGGTAAAGGTACTCAGGCAGAGATGATTGTCGAAAAATATAACATCCCTCATATCTCAACTGGAGATATGTTCCGTTTAGCTATCAAAGAAGGAACGGCACTTGGTCAAGAAGCTAAATCATATATGGATAAAGGTGAACTAGTTCCTGATGAAGTAACAATCGGAATTGTTCGCGAGCGTCTTAAGAAACCAGATTGTCAAGGTGGATTCTTACTTGATGGATTTCCACGTACCATTGCTCAGGCAGAAGCCCTTGAGAATTTATTGAAGGATATGAATGAGTCAGTCGATTATGTGCTTCATATTGATGTTCCAAAAGATCAACTTCTCGAACGACTAACCGGACGAAGAGTTTGTCCAACTTGCGGAGCAACATATCATGTTATCTTCAATCCTCCAAAAGAGGATGGGAAATGTGATCATGATGGGGCTGAACTGATTCAACGTGAAGACGATCAACCTGAAACTGTTAAAAAACGTTTAGAAGTTAATGTTGAGCAAGCTCAACCACTTTTGAAATTCTATCAAGATAAAGGATATTTAGTCACCTTTAATGGCGATAATGATATCGATCTAGTTTTTAAGGATATTGATAAAAAACTCGGAGGCCTTGTGAAATGATTATTTGCAAAACACCACGGGAATTAGAAATTATGCGAGAAGCTGGCAGAATTGTCGCCTTAACGCACCAGGAAATGAGGAAAAACATCCGTACTGGAATAACAACTGGTGAATTAGATCAAATTGCTGATCAATTCATACGCAGTAAGGATGCATTACCTTCTTTTAAAGGTTATAATGGATTCCGTGGTAGTATTTGCGTATCGGTCAATGAACAGCTCGTTCATGGAATACCCGGTAATCGGGTGCTTAATGATGGAGATATCATTAGTATCGATATTGGTGCGAAATATCAAGGTTATCATGGTGACTCGGCTTGGACCTATCCTGTCGGCGCCGTAGATGAAAACACTGCTGAATTGCTGCAAGTAACTGAATCATGTTTGATGAAGGGACTTGATGAGGCAAAACCGGGTGTACGCCTTTCGAATATATCCCACGCCATTCAGAGCTATGTCGAAGGTAAAGGTTTTTCGATTGTACGTGAATATGTGGGTCATGGAGTAGGGAAGGAACTACATGAGGATCCTCAAATCCCTCATTATGGTCCCCCAAACAAAGGACCTCGCTTGAAACCTGGAATGGTGCTGGCTGTAGAACCGATGGTTAATGCAGGGTCTCGTTATGTCAAGACTCTTAGTGATCGTTGGACGGTAGTGACACAAGATGGTAGAATGTGTGCGCACTTTGAACACACCATCGCGATTACGGAAGAAGGTTACGAAGTCTTAACTACAACCTAAGTGAAGGTGATCTTGTTTGAATGATTCTGAGTCGAGTCCACGAATAGGTCAAGTTGTTCGTATTGTACAAGGACGCGAGGCGGGTCAGTATGCAGTTGTCATAGATATTCTTGATGGCCGCTTTTTACTGCTTGCCGACGGAGAGAAACGTAAGTATGATCGACCAAAGAAAAAGAATTTACAGCATGTAGAGCTTATGGATTTCATCTCTCCGGAAGTCCAAAACAGCCTTCTAGAAACTGGTCGCGTCACAAATGGCAAGCTTCGATTTGCCGTATCAAAATATGTCAATGAAGAAGTGACTGATTTGAAGAAGGGAGATCAACTCGATGGCGAAAGACGATGTAATTGAGGTGGAAGGTACTGTCGCTGAAACTCTACCGAATGCTCAGTTCAAAGTAGAGCTTGAAAACGGCCACACCGTTTTAGCTCACGTTTCTGGTAAGATTCGCATGCACTTCATTCGAATCTTACCTGGAGACAAAGTGACGGTAGAACTTTCCCCATATGATCTGACAAGAGGACGTATTACGTACCGTTATAAATAAAAAATACAATACTCCGTTATAAAAGGAGGTATGGATGATGAAGGTAAAACCTTCTGTTAAACCAATGTGTGAGAAATGCAAAGTTATCCGTCGTAAAGGTAAAGTAATGGTTATCTGTGAAAATCCTAAACACAAACAAAAACAAGGTTAATAATGAAGGAGGTGCACGTACCCAATGGCACGTATAGCAGGTGTAGATATCCCTCGTGATAAACGAGTAGTCGTATCTCTAACTTATATCTATGGTGTAGGAAAATCATTAGCTAGTGAAGTATTGACAGATGCAGGCGTTTCTGAAAATACTCGCGTTCGTGATCTTACAGAAGATGAATTAGGTAAGATCCGTAAAGCACTTGACAACCACAACGTTGAAGGTGATCTTCGCCGTGAGAATTCTTTAAACATCAAACGTTTAATTGAGATTGGTTCTTACCGTGGAATTCGTCACCGCCGCGGACTTCCAGCTCGCGGACAGAAGACCAAAAACAACTCTCGTACTCGTAAAGGCCCACGTCGTACAGTGGCTAACAAGCGTAAATAATTAGCAAAAAGGAGGTAAAACTACATGGCACGTAAAGCAAACACCCGTAGTCGTAAACGTCGCGTCAAAAAGAATATTGAGAGTGGAGTTGCGCATATCCGCTCCACTTTTAACAATACGATCGTAACGATCACCGACGTTCAAGGCAACGTAATCACTTGGAAGAGCTCTGGAACACTTGGCTTCAAAGGATCTCGTAAATCTACTCCATTTGCTGCTCAAATGGCTTCTGAAGCCGCTGCGAAAGACGCTATGGACAACGGAATGAAAACACTTGAAGTTACTGTTAAAGGCCCTGGAGCTGGACGTGAAGCAGCAATTCGTTCACTACAAGCTGTTGGTCTTGAGATCACTGCGATTCGTGATGTGACTCCAGTACCACACAACGGTTGCCGTCCGCCAAAACGTCGTCGCGTATAATAATTCTGAATAGAATTTGTCACCCTGTCTATAATGGGTTATGATAGCTTTTAAAATCGCAATGCCATAAGACAGTCATAGAGTAGTTCGTCTTGTAATCAGGACTGCCTACCTGAGGAATTTCGGTTAGGCCAATTGTCTAACCGGGGTTTCGACGTTTTGAAGGAGGGTTTTGTTTAAATGATCGAAATTGAAAAGCCAAAAATTGAACCGGTTGAGATCAGCAGTGATTCCACATTCGGTAAATTCGTCGTTGAACCGCTTGAGCGTGGATATGGTACAACACTAGGTAACTCCTTACGTCGTATTTTATTATCCTCACTACCTGGTGCTGCCGTTACATCTGTTCAAATTGACGGAGTTCTCCATGAGTTCTCTACAATAGAAGGTGTTGTAGAAGATGTAACAACCGTAGTGTTAAATCTAAAGAAACTTGCTTTGAAGATTTATTCTGACGAAGAGAAGACTTTAGAGATTGATGTGCAGAAGGAAGGTAAGGTAACAGCTGCTGATATTACGCATGATAGTGATGTAGAAGTACTAAACCCTGATCTTTTCATCGCAACATTAGATAGTAAAACCCCTCTACGTATGCGTATTACTGCAGAACGCGGGCGAGGATATCGTCCAGCTGAAGGTAATAACCATGATGATTTACCAATTGGGGTTGTTCCAGTTGACTCAATTTTTACCCCTGTTTCTCGTGTGACCTACCAAGTGGAAAACACTCGTATTGGTCAAACTTCAAACTTTGATAAGTTGACTTTAGACGTTTGGACTGATGGAAGCATTCGTCCAGAAGAAGCGATCTCTCTTGGAGCTAAAATCTATATGGAACACCTCAATATTTTTGTAGGCCTTACTGATGAAGCTCAAAAGGCTGAAATCATGGTCGAAAAAGAAGAGGACCAAAAAGAAAAAGTACTTGAGATGACAATCGAAGAGCTTGATTTGTCTGTACGTTCGTATAACTGTTTGAAACGTGCGGGAATTAACACAGTGCAGGAACTTGCAAATAAATCAGAAGAAGATATGATGAAGGTTCGTAATCTTGGTCGTAAATCTCTTGAAGAAGTTAGGTACAAGCTAGATGAGCTTGGACTAGGTTTAAGAAAAGAAGATTAATGGATCGACACATCTAAGAAATTCCTATAAGGGAGGGATATTTCATGGTTAGAAAGTTAGGACGTACTACCGATCAACGCATGGCGCTACTACGCAACTTAGCGACTGACTTGATCATTCATGAACGTATTGAAACAACTGAAGCTAAAGCTAAAGAGCTTCGTTCTGTTGTTGAAAAAATGATTACACTAGGTAAGCGTGGCGATCTTCACGCTCGTCGTCAAGCTGAATCGTTCCTTTACAAAGCAGATGCTAATGAAGAAGGAGACCAAACAGCCCTTCAAAAGCTGTTCTCTGATGTTGCACCACGCTATGAGGAACGTCAAGGTGGTTACACTCGTGTACTTAAGTTGGGCGAGCGTAAAGGTGATGGAGCTAAGATGGCTATCATTGAACTAGTTTAATGTCACCATTTAAATTTTTTAAAAGGGCAGGACGGAATCTCGACTCGAGGTTAACTCCAGCCCTTTTTTTATTGTTTAAATTCAAGAGTAATATGTCATAAAGGCACGGGAAATGTTGAAAAATATTTCCCGGGAAATTAGCAGAGTGGAGGAGAACCACATGGCAGAGAGCCAAATTGAGTTTAGAAATGTTTCTTTTCGGTACCAAGATGATATGCCTTGGGTATTGAATAATGTGAGCTTTAAAATAGCTGCTAACGAATGGGTAGCTATTATCGGCCATAATGGTTCTGGTAAATCTACCATCGCGAAGCTAACGAATGGTTTGTTAATTCCTCAAGAAGGTGAAATTTATGTGGATGGACAAAAGGTGAGTGCTGAGACTGTTTGGGATGTGAGAAAAAGTGTTGGTATGGTATTCCAAAACCCCGATAATCAATTCGTAGGTACAACGGTTAGAGACGATGTAGCTTTTGGTATGGAGAATAATGGTATGCCAAGGGACTTAATGCTTGAGCGAATTGAACAGAGTTTATCTGCTGTAGGAATGCTAGGGTATGAGCGACAAGAACCTCATAGGCTCTCGGGTGGCCAAAAGCAACGTGTTGCAATAGCAAGCGTGCTAGCTGTATCCCCGAAATATATTATTCTAGATGAAGCAACAGCAATGCTTGACCCCAAAGGTAGGAAAGAAATCATGAATACGATACTTGAGGTACAAGAGCAAAGGAATTTATCTCTTGTAACGATTACACATGACTTGTTAGAAGTCACTCAGGCAGAACGGGTGTTGGTTATGAACGAAGGCGAGGTATGGCTAGAAGCGAGTCCTCGAGAGGTTTTTGAGAAACAAGAGCAATTGCAGAAAATTGGCTTAGATACTCCTTTTGTAACGAAACTAGCAGAAGAACTAAAAACTGCTGGCTTTAGTTTTAGACGTGAGCCACTTAATCACCAGGAGTTATTGGAGGAATTATGGACATTTCGTTTAAACACGTGAGTTATATTTATCAACCTAATAGTCCGTTCGAACACCAGGCACTAAACGATTTGTCATTTCAAATTGACTCTGGTTCCTTTGTTGCTATCATTGGGCATACTGGTTCTGGGAAGTCGACACTTATTCAACATTTAAATGGTCTCGTTCAACCAACTCAAGGCGAAGTTACAATTGGTCCATATCATATTAAGGCTGAAGAAAAGAATAAACAGTTACGAGAACTGCGCGAAAAGGTAGGAGTTGTCTTTCAGTATCCAGAACATCAGTTATTCGAAGAGACGGTGGAAAAGGATATAGCTTTCGGTCCAAGTAACTTTGGAGTGAATGAAGCAGAAATTAAAAGACGCACAAAAGAGGCTATTGAATCTGTGCATTTAGATGAAGAATTGTTAAAGCGTTCTCCTTTCGACTTGAGTGGTGGACAAATGCGGAGGGTAGCTATTGCTGGTGTATTGGCTATGAACCCTAATGTGCTTGTACTTGATGAGCCAACGGCAGGTCTAGATCCTAGAGGTCAACATGAAGTCATGGGCATGTTCGCTCGCTTACATCGCGATAAGCATTTAACGACTGTATTAGTCACGCATAGTATGGAAGACGCTTTAACTTACGCTGATCATATAATTATATTAAATGATGGTGAAGTCTATAAACAGGGAGCACCTCTTGATATCTTTAAAGAAAAAGAAGCGTTGCAGAAAGTCCAATTAGATGTTCCAGAAATTATAGAATTCTTAACCAAAGTAGAAAATAAATTTCATAGTGAGATCCCTTATCGAGGTCAATCAATAGCTGAATTAGCAAAAGAACTGACCTTAATGGTGAAAGGGGCGCGCGATCATGAGTAGTTCAATGATGATCGGTCAGTATATCCCGGGGGACTCCTTTATTCATAAGCTTGACCCACGGACGAAAATAGCCATTATCTTTTTCTTTGTTGTGATCGTATTTTTTGCTAATTCTGTTATGAGTTATGGAGTGTTGACGTTATTTGCTTTAGGAAGTGTTTTTGTAACAAGGATTCGAGTGCGATATATTTTAAAAGGATTAAAGCCTGTATGGTTTTTGATTGCTTTTACATTCCTTCTCCATTTATTTGTAACGAAGGAAGGGGAAGTGATCACAACTATTTTAGGATGGGACCTGCATCGTGGGGCTCTTATTCAAGGTGCTTCCATCTCATTGCGCTTTTTCTTGCTGATTATGGTTACATCACTTCTAACATTAACAACAACACCAATTGAAATAACGGATGCTATTGAACAATTGTTGGGCCCTTTGAAAAAATTTCGTTTTCCTGTCCATGAATTAGCTTTAATGATGTCCATTTCATTGCGTTTCATCCCAACTTTAATGCAAGAAACTGAAAAAATTTCAAAAGCCCAGGCATCCCGAGGTGTAGATTTCCGTACAGGGGCGTTTAAAGACCGTATAAAAGCTGTCATCCCACTTTTGGTACCTTTGTTCGTCAGTGCCTTTAAACGTGCAGAAGAGCTCGCTATGGCCATGGAGGCTAGAGGGTACAAAGGTGGCGAAGGCCGAACAAAATTAAGAGAACTGCAGATTGGTCGCAGAGATTGGTTTGTCTATGTATTGTTTGCAATATTAATTGTCGGTTTATTTTTAGCTAGAAATTGAGTTGGAGGAAGGGAAAATGTATCGTATTAAATGTGAAGTGAAATATGATGGGACAAATTATGCGGGTTACCAAGTGCAGGCCAATGCAAACACTGTGCAAGCAGAGTTAGAAAAAGCATTGAAAAAGATACACAAAGGAAAACATGTGAAAACCAAAGCTTCAGGAAGAACTGATTCAGGTGTTCATGCTAAAGGCCAGGTTTTTCACTTTGATACCAATTTAAACATTCCTTCTTCTAACTGGAAAAGGGCATTGTATGCTACTCTACCATATGATATTTATGTCTCTAATGTTGATAATGTAGACGAGGACTTTCACGCTCGTTATCACACGACAGGTAAAGAGTACCGCTATTTTGTGCGTAATCATCCTGAGCCTGATATCTTCCGTCGAAATTACTCATATCACATAAGAAAGGCTTTAGATGTTGAAGCCATGTTAGATGCTTGTCAGATTATTCAAGGGGAACATGACTTCACATCATTTTGTGCGACTCGTGCTGATGTAAAGGGAAGTAAAGTGAGAACGGTTCAACGAGCTACGATAGAGAAAGAAGGTTCTGAACTTGTGTTTATATTTAAGGGGAGTGGTTTTTTATATAATATGGTACGTATTTTAGTTGGTACGATTCTAGAGGTTGGGCGAGGCAATCATCGCCCAGAAAAATTAAGAGAGATGTTAGAAGCACGTAATCGTGAAGCTGCTGGTATTACTGCACCGCCTCATGGATTGTTTCTTTGGAAGGTGGATTACTAACTGTACCGATGTTTTTCTTCAATGTTCGTACCCTCAACTTGATGGTTCACAAAATGGGCCGTTTAAATAATTCATCCCGTTAAGATGAATCACTTTACTACGTGGCTTTCTAATGCGAGTCCTGTCTACAAGGCGGCTTTCGCTTTTCTATTAAAAAACAACGTTTCCTTGCGTTTAATACCTTGACATATGGTACAGGAGTGTTATATTATAATCTATGGCATTTTATTTCTATACCACGGTTAGCCCCGGAAACTAATCGTATTTGAGATAAATTTATATTGAAGCTTTATGAAACTAATTATAATTATTCAGGAGGGAACCTATATGCGCACAACTTTCATGGCAAATGAAAACACCGTGGACCGCAAATGGTACGTAGTGGATGCTGCAGGGCAAACACTTGGTCGTCTTTCAAGCGAAGTTGCATCAATCCTTCGCGGTAAAAATAAACCTACGTACACTCCACATGTTGATACTGGTGACCATGTCATCATCATCAATGCTGGAGAAATCGAACTTACTGGTAATAAAATCAATGATAAGATCTATTACCGTCACTCAACTCACCCAGGTGGATTGAAACAGCGTACAGCTAACGAAATGCGTACTAAATACCCTGAGCAAATGCTTGAACTTGCTGTTAAAGGGATGCTACCTAAAGGAAGCCTAGGACGTAAGATGGGCAAGAAACTTCATGTATACGCTGGAACTGAGCATAAGCATGAAGCACAACAACCAGAAGTTTACGAACTTCGTGGATAATAAAAAGGGAGGTAATCAATAGTGGCACAAGTACAATACTCTGGTACTGGACGTCGTAAAAAATCAACTGCTCGTGTACGTCTTGTTCCTGGAACGGGTCGTGTAGTAGTAAATAAGCGTGATGCTGAAGAATTTTTCCCATATGAAACACTTCGTATGATTCTTAAGCAGCCTTTAGCTGTTACAGAGACTGAAGGAAACTATGATGTTTATGTGAATGTCGATGGTGGAGGTTTCACTGGTCAAGCTGGTGCAATCCGTCACGGAATCGCTCGTGCTCTTCTTGAAGCTGATCCGGAATACCGCACACCACTTAAACGCGCTGGACTTCTAACGCGTGATGCACGTATGAAAGAGCGTAAGAAATACGGTCTTAAAGGTGCACGTCGTGCTCCACAGTTCTCTAAGCGTTAATATCTTTTCAAAAAGTTCTTTTCCTTTAATGGGAAAGGACTTTTTTTGTTATGAAAAATTGGGAAAGGTTAAACAGATTAATTCCGAGTTCTCACATGCTACCGAGTTGTTATCTTAGCTTATCAATCCATGATTTTTAATAATTTCTTTTACACCAATTCTCTTCTATAATTTCAAGATGAACTTCACCCCAAACAAGACCTCGTTCAATCGTTGTTGAAATTCTGTTGCTGCAATTCTTTTGAAATGTCCTTCTTCATATAATTTCAAGGCAGCTGTAGCGGTGAATATTTTACTGAGAGAGGCAACATCAAAGATTGTATCTTTTTACATCCCGATTGGCTCATCAATTTTAGTTGCTAAATCACCTTCATATAACAGAGCATTTCCATAGGCTGCGTGTTGGGCGATGTGTCCTTTGTTAGCTACTAAAGTGACTGCTCTAAGCATGTCTCCCTCAGAAATGCTTACATTTATGATCGTATCAATCTTCTGAAGTGGAATTTCTATTAAAACCGAACTACTTATGAATTTTCTCGGTTGTGTATTTCTGTGGTAGTTTTTTAATGGCTTGTTTTTCCCTTAGATTCCTCTTTTTAAAAGATATGAATTAACGGGCACTTTTGTACACTATTTATTATTTTAAAGCAATATATCGTGTGCAAAATCCTTTGAAATATAACATGAAGGAGCTATTCATATTTTCAGTTCTTGTCCCATATATTTAGCTACAAGGGTAAGGGAGTGGGGATATGGTACGTCGATTGAAAACAATCTTCTGGTTTGTTGCAATTTTAATTTGCGTAAGCATCATAGCTATTCCTGTTCAGGAAGTTAAAGATACATGGCAAACGTGGTCTTCTCCGTTATTTGGAAAAGTGATTGTCCTTGATCCAGGCCATGGTGGTCCTGATGCAGGCGCAAGCGGGGCGAATGGAACAGAAGAAAAAGGAATTACCTTAAATCTTTCTAATTATTTAAAAGACTATTTGCAAGAAGCGGGCGCCATTGTTTTTTTAACAAGAGAAGATGATCGAGATCTATCACCTGCACCATTATCAACAAAACCAGGTAGTTTATCTGCTCGTAAAGCAGAGGATATCCGAAAACGTATTGGGATTATCAATGATTCGAATGCCGATCTTTTTATAAGTCTGCATTTGAATGCGAGTCCGAATACGCAGTGGCGTGGTGCACAAACCTTTTTCAATCCGAACAAAGAAGCTAGTGAAAAGTTAGCAAATGATATACAAGGAGAAATCCGTGATAATTTAGAAAATACCAATAGGGAACCTGCAGGTCTTAGAAATATTTATATTTTAAAACATGGTGATCCGCCTGGAGCTTTAGTAGAAGGAGGTTTTTTGTCAAACCCGCAGGAGAGGGAGCTTCTCGAAAGTGAGGATTATCAAAGAAAAGTTGCTGCTTCTATTTATAGGGGAATTCTAAAGTATATGACAGAAGAATAATTCCCTCGTATTATGCAAATTACTTAGGAAGCGTTTCATATATGTTATACTTGCATTGTTGAAACATTTTCTAAGGAAGGTGACCCATTTGCTTACACAAGAAAAGGTACTAGAGATCCTCCATTCTGTCGAAGATCCGTTTTTACATAAAACGTTAGAAGAGACTGGTGGAGTAGAGGAAATTAAGATAAAGGAAGAAAAGGACCATGTAAGTGTTAAAGTTCTAATAGCTAAGACAAATACAGCTGAACAAATGGAACTTCAGCAAAAAATTGTGAATGAACTGAAAAGTGGCGGAGCAGCTACCGTTGGGCTTCGCTTTGATAAGTTACCTGATGATGTAATTGAAAAGTTCCAACCACAAGCGGAAGAGGAGCAAGAGGCTTCTTTACTAGGTGGAAAGCCAGGGACTAATTTCATCTCTATTGCTAGTGGTAAAGGTGGCGTAGGGAAATCAACAGTAACGGTAAACCTTGCTGTTTCGCTTACTCGTTTAGGTAAAAAGGTCGGTATTATTGATGCAGATATTTACGGATTTAGCGTTCCGGATATGATGGGCGTAGAAGAACGTCCGGTAGTTCGCGGTGAAAAAATAATCCCGGTTGAACGCTTTGGAGTTAAACTTGTTTCTATGGGATTTTTTGTTGAAGATAATTCCCCGATTGTTTGGCGAGGGCCTATGCTTGGCAAAATGCTAACAAGCTTTTTTAAAGAAGTAGAGTGGGGAGATCTGGACTATCTACTTCTGGATTTACCACCAGGAACAGGAGATATTGCGATGGATGTCCACTCCCTCCTTCCAACATCTAAAGAAATTATTGTAACTACACCTCATCCAACAGCTGCCTTTGTAGCGGCTCGTGCTGGGCAAATGGCGATTAAAATGGAACATGATATCCTTGGTGTTGTGGAAAATATGGCTTATTTCCAAAGTAAAGAAACAGGCAATAAGGAATTCGTGTTTGGCCGTGGTGGTGGAGTTAAACTAGCCGACGAGTTGAAAACTGATGTATTAGGGCACATACCTCTAGAACAGCCTTATGAGGAAGAAGATGTCTTTGCACCTTCTGTTTATCAGGAAGATCACCCAACGGGAGTTGTTTATCGAAATATGGCTGCTAAAGTGATCGACAAATTCTCTAAATAAAGGAAAACACGCAGTCACCCTAGGCTGCGTGTTTTGTTTATTGACCTCCACCTCCGTTACCGCCTTCTCCGGAGGATCCTCCTCCACCTTGTCCTTGACCGCCCCCACCACTTTGCATTTCTTCAGCAGCTTTTAGAAGCGTTTCACTTATTTTTGCTTGAAAGACAGGGTTATTTAATGTTTCCTCAATTGTTTTTTCTAAATGAGCACGAAACTTTTGGCCTTGCATAACTTCAAGCATTTTTTCCATCATTTCTGGGTTTTGGTAAATTTCGATTAGTGATGCTTGATATTCTGAATCCTTCATCAAAGCCTTCATTAAACTTTTTTGTTCTTCTTGGACTACCTTGCTGAATTCTTTTACGAAGGAGGGATCTGAAAACAGTTTACTCCAAAATGCTTTCCCTTTTTCTGATAGCAGTGTTTCTTTAACGGCAGTTGATACTTCTTCTGATTCAAGTGCCAATTCTTGCTTCATATCTTCTTTAGCCAAAACGTCCTTTAAGGCACTTTGACCTTCATCTGACTTCAATATATCTACCATCATTTTTTTAGTGGTATCATAATCGGATTGCTCGCTTGCACCTGAACTGCCATTACAAGCTGCCAGGAAAACAACGAGTAATATGGGTAAAATAATTCGAAATATGGACATAAGAAATGTCCCCTTTCTTTTGTTTTCCCTTACATTTAATATGTACGTGTTAAAAAAAAATATGCGGTAAAGGAAAATTATAAAACTTCATGATAAAATACGATAGGGAACTTTCATGCAATAGGGGGAAAAAACGTGAATAGTCGAAAATGGGTACGATTATTTCTGACGGCGTTGGTTATTGGCGGCGGTCTGACATTGCTATCCAGTTTTATAATCAAAAGTGAGTCTTATACTGAGGTATTACAGCCTTTTCAAATGTTTGAACTTATCGGTTTGATATTGTTTTTCACAGGCCTTGGATTTATTTTTAGTGTTATTAGTCAAATGGGTTTTTTTGCATATTTAACCATCCATCAATTTGGCCGAGGTATGTTTCGGCGCAGTTGGTCAGTCATCCAATTGTTTTTAATTGCTTTTACACTATTCGATCTTATTTACTTTCGATATCAAGGTGAAGAGAGTGTTTCGATATGGCCTTATGTTTTTGTGGCTTTAGGATTATTACTCGTATCTTTATTTGTGTCTTTTATTAAAGCTAAAGAAACAAATAAACATGCATTTATACCAGCTTTGTTTTTTATGGTCGTTGTAACATCCATTGAGTGGGTGCCAGCTTTACGTGCATCTTCAAGTGATTATATATGGTTAATGATCATTCCGTTACTAGTATGCAATGCATATCAGCTACTAATTCTTCATCGTTTAAATGCAGACACACCGAAAAAGTAAAAGGAAGGGCTACACTATTATGTTAAAGGAATCCCTTTCCTAATTTACAGAACTAATTTCACTGTATTTGTAATTAAAATTTAAAAATCTCAGTTCATTGAACTGAGATTTTTTTATATTCAAGACAATTCAACTAAAAGCACTTGGGGCCACGCCACTGTAAAAGTCTTACTAAAAAATAAAGGAGGGGAACCACCACGTCTGTAATATATAGGTGATCCCTTCCTTCATTTTTCCGTAAAGTGAGCTATTTATCCAACAATCACCTCCAAATTACTGGTAACGTTATGTAAGCGAATTTGTAGGTGGGAATGTAGACTAACACTGACTAGCGTTAACTAACAAATCGGGGTGCATATTCAACTAGTTATAACAAAAAAACCATCAAGTTGGGAATAAATTGATGGCCGTTGCTGCTCTCATTTTATTCAACTTGGGTAATTTTAGCCTTACTTCCATTAACCAACTCAGTAATAGTAGAGAATTCCAATTCTTTTTGCTTCAATCCTGGCAATATAACTTCTAAAGCCTTATCAGTTTGTTTAACTGAATCTGAAGCGTGCAAAAGAATGATATCTCCTTTACCAGTTTCATCTAATATTTGATCAATGATTTGATTAGTTCCAGGATTTTCCCAATCTCGTGGATTGACGCTCCATTGTATAGCCTCGAGTTGCTCAGCTTCTATAACCTCTAATATTTCTTTATTGTACTGACCATGAGGGGGGCGTATCCAATGTCTCTCTTCAAACCCCAGTTTTTCAAATACTTCTCGTGCTTTTTGGATATCTTGTTTCATTTCATGGGGTTCTAAATCCAAATAACTTTCATAAGCATACCCCATCATGCCTATTTCGTGATTCCCCTCATGAATTTTCTTCACGATGTCAGGATGTCGTTCCGCCCACTCTCCCCCTAGAAAAAAAGTCGCCTTTGCTTCGTGAGCTTCAAGAACTTTAAGAATATCGTGAACTTTATTATTTCCCCAACTAATATTAAAGGTTAAAGATATAAGTGGATGCTCGTCACTCCCTTGGGATAGAGCACGGGGGTCTCCTTCATTAGAAAAGACGGAGATCTGGCCCCGTTGGCCTACCCACATTAATATGGCACAAAATAAAGCAATGACCACAATTACACCATAACGCTTGATCAGCTCTATTCTTTTCTTAAAAAAACTCACGATAAGCACTCCTTTTTTATCTTCTGTAATCTATACCTATGAAAAATTGGACGACCTATGCTATAAATCCAGAAAAAAGGGTAAAAATAAACAAGACCTAGTTTGAGAGGGAGGATCAATTATGTACGGTCTTATGATTACTAAGCAGGAACACCAGGAAGTAGAATATTTGTTAAGAAGAGAGATGGAGGAAATTACACTTGATCTCGGTGATTACAGAATTGATTCATCGATTAAAAAAGCAATGGAAGATAGGTATGATGTATTATTTCAGCTATTTAGAAGGTTTGCGACTGGTGAGGAATGTTTGCAATACATGCCTAATAAGAAAAAACAGAACTAATTATTTAATTATAAAACAGATAAAAGCAGGGCCCGCCCTGATCTTTATCTGTTTTTGTTTTACGTTTAATTTTATCAGTTTTATAAAAAAACAAAGAAAATATCTAAAAGTTATTGCGTTCACTTTTAAGTGTGTGATATATTATTAAACGTTGTCAGTTAAGAAATTCACATCAAGCAAACAAATTGCTTTCAAAAAAGATTTGAACTTTTTTATAAAACATGTTGACGAAATAGAGAAACCATGGTAAATTAGTTCTTGTCGCCAAAACGACAACTTGCATTTTTGATCTTTGAAAACTGAACGAACCAACCAGTACGTCAATTATTCTTTCTATTATATAGAAGGAAGTAAAACAAGCACATTTGATGTGCAAATGAGCAATTCATTCTCAACTTTTATGGAGAGTTTGATCCTGGCTCAGGACGAACGCTGGCGGCGTGCCTAATACATGCAAGTCGAGCGCAGGAAGCAGGTTGATTCCCTTCGGGGATGAAACTTGTGGAATGAGCGGCGGACGGGTGAGTAACACGTGGGCA
>NZ_JBHSZV010000020.1:0-117816 GCF_042663045.1 Halobacillus seohaensis
GTGAAGGGCTCCCGCTTACTCGACTGGGATACGCGGGTTAGATGAGACCCCGGAAGGCGCCAGCGAGGCCACTGAAAAAGTCCTTTTCTATTAATAATGAACTTTTTGGAAAAACACTATCCCAAAATCACGTTGTTTTTCCTGTCAAAGTGGAGTATTAAGTCCGATTTATCCCTAATTTATAAGCTGAAAGTGGGGATGGAATTTTTAGGGATTTGCTTTTATTAAAAATTACCGGACTTTTTCAGTGGCCTCGCGCCAGCCTGAGGAGGCTCAGCGCACGCCCACGGAAAGCGACTCCTTCCCCACCGCCCCTTTCTCCACCCCATCATCTCGGAATCGAATAACCATTGATATATAAGGAGGAAAATAAGAGACCAAATCATATGCGATTTGGTCTGCTAATTCGTATGCTATTTCATATGTTTCTCCACCGAAACAGAACTATTTAGGTCAAAATGTGTATGCTTTTTTACTTATTCCTTTAGTATGAATAAACACAGAGTTAAAAAAGAATGGCACCGTTAGTAAAGACAGAGGAATGGTCTCAGGGGAAACGATTTGCTTTCCGGGTGTTAAGAGGTGAGCCTCCTTCAGAAAAGCGATCGCGAGCGACCTGTGGCGTAGAGAGGAGGCTCCGACGGTGTTCGCGCCCCCGGAAAGCGAGCTACCCCCCACCTTATCCTTTGTTACTCATTCTGGAGCTTTAGAATTATACAGTTGTTTGATTTGCATTTCACAATGTAATTGAATCTCTTTTTTAATAATTTCTCACCATAATGGAGCTTTTCACCTTATAAATACATTAATCAGTGAGAAATTGATAAATTTCATCATATTTATCCGCACACTGAAGATCTAATTCAGTTAATCCTTTAGCATTCCAAGACGTCAGCTTCATCGTCACGATTTTATAATCAATACTTATAAAAGGATGATGCTGAATTTCTTCAGAATAAGCAGCCACCTCATCTACGAATTTAATTCCTTTTAGAAAATCACGAAAACGATATCTTTTTACAATGAATTTTTCGTCTTCCAGTTTCCAGCCATCCAGTGAATTAACTCTTTCTTGTTTTAACTCTACAGGAATTCTTTCCTCCATGACTCTCATCCCTTCTTTCTTAATTTTGCACTCAGTTCCAAAAATTCTTCTACATCGGCCACACATAGTTTTAAAGCATCTTCCCAAAAATCCGCTTCCTCTAAGTTTACTTCTAAATGTTTTTTGGCCAAGTCTTCTACATTCATAACCCCTGTATCTTGTAATAAAGCTATATATTTCTCCTCAAATTCAGGTCCTTCTTCTACTGCTTTTGCATATATTCCAAGACTGAATAAATAGCCAAAAGTATAAGGGAAGTTATAAAAAGGGACATCTGTGATATGAAAATGAAGTTTTGAAGCCCAAAATGTAGGATCATATTCGTCCAATGCATCTTGGTACGCTTCTTCCTGTGCTTCAATCATTAACTCATTCAAACGTTCTGTAGATACAGTACCCGATTTCCTTTCATTATAAAATCGTATCTCAAATAAATAGCGAGAATGAATATTCATGAAAAAAGCTACACTTCTTTGAATTTTATCTTCTAAGAGTGCCAGCTTTTCATGTGGATCTTTAGCATTCTTTACTGCGGCATCAGCAACAATCATCTCGGCAAATGTAGATGCTGTTTCAGCAACATTCATAGCATACCCTTGATTCAATATAGGAAGATCATTCATTACATGCTGATGATACGCATGCCCTAACTCATGAGCCAGAGTGGCTACGTTTGAAAGGGTCCCAGAATACGTCATGAATATACGTGTCTCCTTACTATGAGGAAAACTCGTACAAAACCCTCCCGGACGCTTGCCTGGACGGTCTTCTGCCTCAATCCAACGATTTTCAAATGCTTTTTTAGTAAACTGTGCCATAAGGGGACTAAATTTTTCAAAATGCTTTATAATAAAATGAGCACCTTCACTAAAATTCATTTTTTGTTCACTATTCCCTAAAGGTGCGTTTACATCGTATATACTTAGCTTTTCTAAACCGAGCCATCCAGCCTTTTCATTTAAAAAACTTTTATAGTACTTTTTATACTTTGTAATAGTATCCCACATCATATTCAGAGTTTTTTCGCTCATTCTATTATAAGCGAGCGGTTCTTTTAGAGAATTATCCCACCCTCTATGGTTATACGTTTGCAGCCGGAATCCTGATAAATGATTTAATGTTTCTGTAAATAAATCAGCATCCTTTTCCCATGCTTTTTGCCACTTTTCAAAAACACCTTTTCTTACCTTGCGATTTGAGTCACTTAATTTGTTAGAAGCTTGACCCACTGACAATTCCTGACCTTCAAAAGGAATTTTGATTTTGCCTACGATTGTATCGTACATTTGTCCCCAGGCATGATATCCGTCAACAGCTAAATTATTAATAATCGCCTCTTGATCCAACACTAATTTGTCTTTAGCCTTTTCACGGCGTTCATCTAGATTGAAGGCTACCTTTGATAGTTCAGCTTCCTTAAGTAATGGCTTCCAAATATTCACGTCAATTTTTATAAGTTTTTGTTCAAACTCTATTTGGATATTGGAATATTTTGCAGCTATTTCAGTTCTTTTCGCAACCCATTTTTGAGCCTGTTTATCCTCAACGTCTTGAGCAGAAAGACAACTTATAAAAGCTCCAAACTCATGCATTCTTTTCACCACATCTTGCATGTGTATAACCAGTTCTGACAATTCTTCTGTTTGCTCCGGATTCTTTGGATGAGTAAATCGTTGAACTAACCAATGTAAATTTGCCATCTTCTCTTCTAGATCATCTACATAATTATGAAGTTCCTTCGACTGACTTCCCCCATCAAAAATACGATCCAAATCCCATTTTTGCTCATAAGTTTCCATTGATTCTCTCTCCTTATCTTCATGATATATTTTTGATATACTATGTAAGCTCTGTTCTTCTATAACGCACACTATTATTAAACTAACTGATTGAATTTTTATTAGTTAAAATTATAACAAAAAGTAGCAGTCACCATGTTCAAACAATCAGCTCTTCATCTGACTATTATAGCATCTAATTTTTCCGGGTTCTTCTGAATTAACAAACACCACAACCTTTTACTGGACTCGACTTTCCTTTATTATGGAAATAGGAAAACTAAAATAACGTTGTTTTTATTTTGGAAAGGATGATAAGCTTATGCGATATAATCGGCAAGAGAGCCTTCGATACACCTTTCAAGATCCTCCATCTACATTGTTTAAAATTATTCAAATCGATGAGCAACCTGTAAAGACTTCGAATGGGAGTGGCTTTATTCTCAATTTGAGTCCGAGTGGAATGTTACTATCTACCGGTTTGAAACTCCCCTTCCAAAAGAATATTCAGTTATTATTAAATACAACCTTGTCTAATAAACCTGTTGAATGGAAAGCGGAAGTTGTATGGGGGAAGGAAATAGGGACAACGTATCAATATGGATTAACCTTACTTGATGATCACCAAGAGGAAATCATACATACCTTGAAACAATATAACGCCAATCAGGACTTTAAGTAACAGCATTTGCTGTTACTTTTTTTGTGTGGTAACAATTGTGTGGTACCAGGTACCGCTCAATTTTCAAACAATTCAAAATAAACACTTTCCTCAATATTTCAATTATGTTAAACTAAGTTTGTAACATAATTGAAATGTAAATGTCATAAAACTTAAGTTTTTGTAATATTTTGTCGTCTATTATGTAGTAGAAAATGAACAAAGGAATTCTTTAGTACTAACGTCACTTGCTTTAGTAGAATATCTTCCATAGAAAGGAGCTTTTTTAAATGAGACACAAAGCTGAGTATGATTCTACAGATTTCATCTATGGTTTAGGTGGTTCCGCTGTTCTCACTAGCATTCTTTACGTACTAATCTATATAGTCTAATATAAACAAATTCTATTGTGTAAACCCATCTCTTTTCGCAAAGATATGGGTTTTTTAGTGTAATGATTTCAATGACTTTTGTTTTACATATGCCTCCTCTATACTTAAGAGCATGAGGTGATCAAATGCTTATTAAACATGAAGGCTATCAAAAAGTCTTTCAAGAAAAAAAGTTAACTTTTGGATTAACTATTCCTTTAGAAAACCATCATAAACAGGTTCCGACTATGGAATATCAAATAGAGCGAGCTCAGTTAGCTGAGCAATTAAACTTTAAAACTTTATGGTTGCAGGATGTTCTCTTAGAAGATCCGACTTTCGAAGACCCAGCCACTGGACAAATTTTCGATAGTTTTATATACGCAACCTATTTAGCATCACATACGTCGTCAATAACAATCGGAACGGCCGCAACTGTACTCCCCTTGCGTCATCCCCTTCGTACAGCTAAAGAAGTGGCGAGTATTGATCGACTTTTTCCAGGACGATTCTTACTAGGTGTGTCTTCTGGGGACCGCCGAAAAGATTTTGAAGGTTTAGGCATTCCTATTATGGAACGTAGTGAATGGTTCAGAGATGCCTTTGATCATTTTACACGTGCTCTTTATAATGAATTTCCAACACACCAATCTCGCTATGGAAAAATGCACAAATCCAATTTGGTCCCTAAACCTAATCAACAAATTCCTGTATTGATGACAGGATACTGTCAACAAACATTAGATTGGGTGGCCGAACACGGCGATGGATGGATGTACTATCCACAGCGCCCTGAGCAACAACATGAGATTATTCAGCAATATCGTGAGAAAGTTCGTACTTTTCACGGGCAATCCTTTCGACCTTTTATTATGCCTCTACCTCTGGATTTAATGAAAGATCCCTATCATCCAGTCGAAAAGATTCCAGCTGGATACAGAACAGGTCGATTAGGGTTAATTAAAATTCTTGAAAAGTATCGTCTTGTCGGAGTGAATCATATTATGCTTGGATTATCGCAAAGCACAAGGGGAGTGGATGAAGTAATTGAAGAACTTGGAAAGGAAGTACTTCCTCATTTCCAATAGAAAGGAGTCATGAACCATGAGTAATGAAGAACCTGAAATTCTCCTAATGGGCACGATGCATTTTGCTATGGATGCGGATATTGTCGATCATCAAAAGGATCAAATTCAAAAAGTGGTAGATAACTTAAAAGAATTTGAGCCAACTAAGATTGCTGTAGAAAAGTCCTTTTTAATTGAAGAAGAGCTTGATCGCAAGTACAAGGAATATAAAAATCACCAACTTATTCCAAGTTATGATGAAGTGGAACAATTAGCTTTTCCTCTCGCTCATCATTTCGAACACTCCCAAGTATACCCGGTAGATGAAGTAGTCGATATGTCTAACCCTACCCTAAATCAAACTTTTGAATGGGCAAAAGAGTATCAACCTACGCTTTTTAAAGAGATTATGGAAGTTCAAGCAAATTTAAAAAAATTCGAAAATAACTCGACATTTATCGAACGTTTAAAGACTATCAACCATCCTGACTACATTGCAGAACTTCAGAGAGTTTATATGAAGCTAACGCGTGTAGGTGATCGCCAACATCAAGTAGGAGTTAAATGGTTAAAACAGTGGCATGAGCGTGACTTAGCGATCGCTGCTAATATAGGAAGAATAACGACTCCCGAAGACCGAGTTCTCGTTCTCATTGGTGGGGATCACCTTCATTTACTTCGCCAATTTTTATTAGATAGTGGAGACTTTCGAGTGTCGTCTTTCTTAGATTATCAATCAAAGTAAAAAACGGGAGCCCTTAAAATAAATAGTTCGGTTTTGGAGTACCAAAACATATGTAGATGGAAAAATAGCAACAGAATTATCGAACCAATTGGTAAAGAAAAACGCTTGGACATTTTAATATCCAAGCGTTTTTCTTTATATTTTCTTCTTCAAATTGTAGGCTATTCATAGAAGACAGTTTGCAACTGCACACTTGTTCCATATGGTGTAGCGAACACAGAAGATGACTTTTGGCAGTAGGGCCGTTCATTAAAAGCAAAGGATGGGTGGCTAGGAAACGGGGAGATTCCCAAGCCCCCATTCAATGAACCTCTCTATATCAAGGATTTTAATAGCACCGCCCGCTATCAAGATTTGCATGCAAACTTAGGAATGGCTGCCTTTTCCTGAAGTGGTATCGAGAAAATCATATGGTAAAGGGACGGAGGGAAACGGTGAGACTCCGATGGGATCTGCGGGACAGCTGAGACCCCACAGGACGAAGTCCGAGGAGGCACAGCGCCCGCCCCATGGAAAGCGAGCCGTTTCCCGCAGCCCCTACATTCACACAAACATCTCGAATTCAAGCACAATCTCTGATTTTGTATGCTAATTTATATGTTAAATACCGATAATCGTTGATAGAACAAACAAGGAATAATAAGAGACCAAATCATATGCGATTTGGTCTCTTCATTCGTATGTTATTTCATGTTTTGTACTCGAAAACTGAACCCGTTACCCTTAAAAAAGAGGGTTTTCCGTTTTCACCGTAATCGCCTAGAAAATTAATCATCTTCATCTTTACGGTCCTCTAAGACTTCTAAAGCTGAACGTCGCTTCTTCTTATCTTTACGTTTCCAGCGTTTAATATGGATCGTCGGAGCTTCGTAATCATCTGAAGCTCGAATATCTGTATTCGATGCCTTCATAAAGGACCATGCTAACAGAAACATAATGAAGATAAGCGGAAACCCGCCAACAATACTTGCCGTTTGTAAAGCCCCGAGGCCTCCTAAGAACATTAGGGTTAACGGCATAATAGATAGAGCAAAGGCCCAGAATAGTCGGTTCCAACGAAGAGGTTCTCCTTCCACTTCCTTCTGAACCACAGCTGCCAAAATATAAGAAGAAGAATCAAAGGTTGTCGCCAAGAAAAT
Organism: Halobacillus seohaensis; assembly: GCF_042663045.1. Taxonomy (NCBI): domain Bacteria; kingdom Bacillati; phylum Bacillota; class Bacilli; order Caryophanales; family Bacillaceae; genus Halobacillus; species Halobacillus seohaensis. The sequence goes on from NZ_JBHSZV010000020.1 coordinate 6,867, forward strand.
AATTGCTAATATCGTAAAGATTAATACAATAAATTTAGCTAATGGCAACTGATTGATAATTTCTATAATGGTCGCAGGTGCTCCATATTCGTTTAGGAATCCCACCGCATCGAACTGCCCAGTAAGTTGCATATACAAGCCAAAGTTTCCCATGATACCGAAAAATAAAATACATCCTATCGTTCCGTAAATCATAGTACCAAGAATCATTTGACGTATGGTACGCCCCCGCGAAATACGTGCTACAAACAAACCAACAAACGGTGCATACACTAACCACCAAGCCCAGTAAAACACTGTCCATGATTCAGGAAAAAGTGTCTCTTCAAATCCACTTAAGTTTCCAAATGGCTCCACCCAAGTAGCCATCTTAAAGAAATTATCCAGTATAATACCTATTGAATTAAATGTTGTTTCACTTATAAAACGAGTTGGACCAACGAAAAAGACATATCCTAAAATAAAGATGGCCAGCCACAAGTTAATATCACTTAACACTTTAATTCCTCTTCTTAAGCCAGAATAAGCACTAAAAGCGAAGATTGTCGTACATAATAGCATAATAGCAGCTTGCATCCCCAAAGTAACTTCCATACCAGTTAAACTACTAATCCCTTCCGCAATCATCGGAGTACCAAGCCCTAATGTAGTTCCTGCACCACCTAATAAACCAAATATGAATAAAACATCTATGATCGTTCCTATAGGACCATCCACGGTTTTACCTAGGACAGGCCGAACGGCTTCACTAACTTTAAGTACTGGTTTCTTTCGTACATAATAGAAATAAGCAATCGGTAACGCTGGTAATGTATAAATAGCCCATGCTATCGGTCCCCAATGGAATATTCCATAAGCGGTGGACCATTGAATCGCTTCGATACTACTTCCTTCTACACCAAAAGGCGGCCCTTCATAGTAATAAGCCCATTCGATTACAGACCAATATAAAATACTCGATCCAATACCAGCAGCAAACAACATGGCAGCCCATGATATAGTGTTGAACTCGGGTTCTTCTCCTTCATCTCCTAATTTAATCTGGCCATTTTTACTAAAAGCTACATAAATAAGGAATGCGAAAATTAATAAACCCATGATCATATACATTACGCCGAAGTTTCCAGTCATAAATGTATTTGCTTGATTGACAACTTCTTTACCTGCTTCAGGAAAGAAAATCAGAGGTATAGTAACCCCAAATAGTAGAATAAGAGCACCTATAAACGTACTCCAATCGATTAATTTTATATTCAAAAAAATCGTCCCTTTCTCTGTTTATTTTTTGGCTATGCTAAACGTTAGTGTTGATACTTGCACGAGTTGAAATTTATTCAATCATCGAACAGTATTTTGAATAAAGAGTTGTAAAAAAGAATGGTTCCGTTAGTAAAGACAAAGGAATCAAATTCTTTATACCAAAGTCAACAACATGATTTAATACAGCCCTTTTTAAAAAGTTACAAAGAATAACAAAAGGTTATCTCAAAGATACGTATAACCCTTTCTAGACACAAAGTAATGTTTAATCGACACCGCGAAAGTAATTTGACATATTCAACTAATTAACTGACGATGATAGTTAATTGCTTTTGAGAAAGAGGGATCTTCTTGCATCTTAATCATGATAAAATAAGAGCATTTCTCTATACATGTTTTGTATCAGTGTACATATTTTCTTTATTTTCCAATCATTCGACTATAGAAAAGGTGCTAGGAATTCTTGCGATTATCGCTATCTTTGTTTCATTTAAAGGAGCCACACGTACCTTTCAGATCATTTCAATTGTCTTTTTAATTGCAGGGTTCATCCTATTTTTCACAAACCCTTATCCCTTATATAGTTTGCCAAATTATTTTACTTCGACAGCACTTTTATTAAGTCTTTTATATTTTTTACCTTATATTAATAACATGATCCAAATTGGCCGCTATGATACAGACTTAAAAAATTTATTAAAACTACGTGCAAACCATCTAGGAAAAATATATTATCGAAGTTCTTTGATTGCCTACGTACTTTGTTTATTTGTGTTTTTTTCATCCATTACGATTGTACATGGAGTCGTCAAAGATGTTACAAAGCAAGCAAACCAGCAAATCATCGATAAGTTATCTAGCCAGTCCATCCTTCGTTCTTTTGCTTTAGCAAATGTCTGGAGTCCTATCGAAATTTTTATTGCACTAACTGTCACTATTACAGGAGTCAGCTATTTTGAACTTTTTCCTTGGGCTTTACTTTTCTCCATACTGTTATTACTGATAGATTGGGTTTATGGATGGTTTAAATACTGAAATGTGTCTATAACAATAGATTTACAGGATCAAGTTCCTAAACAAATGCTTTTTCGAAAAATCGGACTGCTTTTTTCAATGTTATTCATATTAATTTTAATTGCCTTTTTCGTTGAAAAATGGCTCGCTCTCTCGTATTTTAATGCGGTAATTATAACGATTCCTTTCTTCACGCTCATTTGGTCGGTTGCTATTAAACAATTTAAATCATTTATTAGCTATAATGCGAAAGTTTGGGTTACACAAGTCAACGGGTTGCAGAACTTAATGTTATTATTCTTATCTCTCGGCTTCTTTAGTATGATGTTCGAAAATACATCGATTATACAGACATTACAAGAACCGCTTCTCCTCTTAACGTCTGTACCCTTAGTCATTTTTATTGCGATCCAAGTGATATCCTTAACCTTCTCACTTATAGGGATTCACCCATTAGTCACCATTAGTCTAATGGGAACACTGATTCAACCCTTACTGACGGAACTGAATCCTCTGAGTTTAGCTATCGTTTTATTAACGTCGACCCTTGCAAGTGATGCAGCAGGTACCTTTAACACAACGATTTCTATCATGAGCCAAATAACAAAGCGTAACCCTTATAGAGTTACGCTTTGGAACTTACTATTTGCAATTTGGTTTGGTTTGGCTGGAAGCTTATTAGGATGGCTTTTACTATAAAATAAACTGTTAAATCATGTTGATAATTTTTGTTACAGGAAATATTGATAGTTGAATAAAATAAGTTGCTTATTTTATTCAACTATCAACATGAACATTTAACATATCCATAAAAGGAGCAAATTCACATGTTCAAAAAAATTCAAGATATTTGGGCTAACGTCAATCCCTTATATATTCCGCTGTTCACAGCTATTCCTGTTGGCACCTGGTTACTTATTGGAAATACATATTGGGGAAGTACGTACTTAACCCTATATATATTAATCATATTATTCCTCGCGTTTGCAGGTGCGGTAGAAATAAGTAGCGAAGAAGCAAAATATCAAGTATTTGGGTACATCTATATGACTTTTAGTCTCTTCCTAGGCATTGCAGGGCTAATACGCTGGCTGACTTAAATAAAAAAGAGGAAGGGTAAAATCATCGGAATCATAAGAATAATTGTGAAAATAAGCCAAGCATTTTGATTCTCGCTTGTTATTTGCTTCCTGTAAGACATAGCCCATGCCATTAGTAGAATGATTGTCATAATAATACTTCGTAAATGCAAATCACCATCTTTATTATTTGTAAAAATATAAACTCCTCCTTCTACGAGAAGCAGAAGTCCTACTGCCGTGTTAAACACATGCGTAAAAAATTTATTCATGTAATCACCTCATCTAAGAAGTATAGCAGACCACATGAATAATAGGGAATGAAAAAATCACTTGGGACATTTTAATCTGTATTCCATTAAATGCGATCAATGAATTGTTTGAGGGAGTCGGTTAATTCAAAGGTTGGAGTATTTCTTTTTAATATTTCCCAATGATCAGGATAGAATAACACTTCTAACAATGTACGATCATCAGCCGTCAAAGTTAGTCCACCGTTGACTTCACCTGCCCCAAACTCAGTTTCTGATGCTGACGGACTCTCTTTCAAATCTTCTAAAAGTCCTCTGATTTCTTGTTCCTGTTTAATTGTTTCAGTTTCCTCTCCCTGTTCAAATGAATAGATCGTTAGTTCTAGAGGTCGTTTATAATCGTTCCAATTATGTGGTGTTACAAAGTCTTGATCAAACGATACTGGATTAAAAAAATATTGGTTGTTTATATAATAAACTCCTGAAGTAAGAATAACGATCAGTGATATAATTATTGCGATTTTCTTTCTCATAAACTCACCTCTATCACGTTGTTATGTATTTATATTACCTATGTATTATACGAATATCTCCTAGAAATTGTTTCACTTTATTTCCAATTTTTTAGATAAATTTCTAATATTCCGTTAATATAGCTAAATAAATAAGCCCCAAGGTCTAGCACAAGTGCCTAGACCTTGGGGCTTTACTTATATATCTTTATAAAATCCAGTTGCTTTCCCTTCAAAACCCAATTTCTCGTAAACTGAATGGGCTCCTTTCCTTTCTTTTCGATTACCACTATTTAAGATAAGACGATTAGCTTTTTTCATTCTAGCCCAATCTTCCGCCTTCTCCATCAATAAACGACCGATACCCTTACCTTGAGAAGATTCTTCTACAACAAATGAGATCACCCTTACATGTGTACCTGTTGTATGATAGGCAAGGCTATATGACATACCAATCATTCCTAGTAAACGCTTCTCTTCTTGATACACATAAGTTTGATAAGAGTCATCAGCCAGAATCGTCTGAAGACGAACCTTCATATCTCTTCGATTAGTAGGGTAACCTAATTCCCCCATAAGAAAAGATAACGGTTCCGCATCGTGAACATCCACCTCACGAATCATAAATTCTTCACACTAATCTTTGTTCCTGTTTCCTAAGATCTACTCTACGAATTTTTCCAGATGTAGTCTTTGGAAGTTCCTGAACAAATTCGATTTTTCTCGGATATTTATAAGGTGCGGTTAAACTCTTAACATGGTCCTGTAGATTTTTAGTTAGTCCTTCTTCTTCATTATATCCATTTTGTAATACGATAAAAGCTTTAACCACATTTCCACGAACATCATCTGGACTGGCTACAACTGCACATTCCTTGACAGCTGAATGCTTAATCAAAGCATCCTCTACTTCAAAAGGTCCAATTGTATATCCTGAACTAATGATAATATCATCACTACGACCTTCGAACCAATAATATCCATCTTTGTCTTTAGTCGCCTGATCTCCGGTAATATAATAATGTCCTCTTTGAGTCATTTTTGTTCGTTCAGGATCTTTATAGTATTCTTTAAATAATGCTGGAGTATCGATATGAACCGCAATATCACCAACCTCACCAGGATAGACTGGATCTCCTAGCTCATCAATAATCTCCACAGAATTTCCAGGAGTAGGACGTCCCATTGAGCCAGGACGTACTTCCATGTCTTTCATTATTCCAACTAGTAATGTATTTTCCGTTTGTCCGTATCCGTCCCTGACAGTCAAATTGAAATGATTTTTGAATGTAGAGATCACTTCCCGATTAAGAGGCTCACCTGCAGAAACTGCACTATGCAGGGAACTAAGCTGATAATCATCTAGATTATCTACTTTTGCCATCAGACGATATTCTGTTGGTGTACAACAAAGAACATTAACTTCATATTCGTCCAATAAACCCAAGTATGTTTTCGGATCAAATTTACCTTGATAAATAAGACCAGTAGCACCTTTACCTAGTACAGATAAAAACGGACTCCATACCCATTTCTGCCACCCAGGACCAGCCGTAGCCCATACCGTATCTCCATCTTCAATTGCCAACCAATTATCTGCTGCGGTTTTTAGGTGGGCAAACCCCCATCCATGGGTATGAACCACTCCTTTTGGATTACCTGTTGTCCCAGAAGTATAAGAAAGGAAAGCCATATCATCTCGTTGAGTGGAAGCTACTTCTAATTGATCAGACTCTTCCTCCTTTAAATCATCTAAACTGAGCCAGTCATCCTTAGGACCGCCCACGGAAAACGAGATAAGATTTTCCATCTCGTTCACTCCATTAAATTGCTCAGTGAATGCTTCATGACAAACCACAGCTTTAGCCTCACCATGAGATAAACGGTAGGATAGATCCTTTGCACGCAGCATTTCTGAACTTGGGATCACAACTAGCCCCGCTTTTAAAGCTGCAATATAGACTTTATAAGCAGAAATAAGCCTGGGGATCATCACAAGAATTTTATCACCTTCTTTTAATCCCGATTTCAGAAAAGCATTCCCCATTTTGTTAGCATTTTTCATTAATGTTTCGTATGTAATATCCTCTTTATTGCCATCTTGATCCAGCCATTGAAGCGCTTTTCTTTCAGGTTTGTTTATATACTTTTCAATTTCCTCTACCACATTATATTGCTCTGGTGCGATTAACTCTTCACGATTCATATGATTTCCCCCTCACAAAGTATCCATCGATCGAACTCATTATATCAAATTTTCCGAATTATTAATATTATCAACTAGCAGATAGTAATATGGTATTTAAAAAAGCCATTAGAATAATTTTCTAATGGCTTTCTCTTATGCTATACGTTTAAAATTCTCACCTAAAATCTCATTCATTGAATGAACGGTAATAAATGCTTTCTCATCAACTGCTATTATATATTTTTTTAGTTTTGAGTAGTCTTTACGTGTCATAATTGTTGTAATCACTTCTTTGTCTTCCTGGTTAAAAGCACCTTTAGCATAATGAATTGTAGCTCCTCGTCCAAGATTATTCACTATAAATTCGCGTACTTCATCACTTTTACGACTAATAATTACAACTTCTTTATTATTGTCGAATTGCTGCAAAGCATAATCAATAACAAGTCCATTTAATAAAACACCAAAAAAGGCATACATACCAACAGTAGGACCAAAAATGAAAATGGAAGAAAAAGCGATTGCTATATCTGAAACCAATACACCTTTACCTACCTCAAAGGAAAAATATTTATTTAAAATCATTGCAATAATGTCAGTTCCACCTGTAGAGGCTCCCTGATGAAAAACTAAAGCCATCCCAGTAGCTGCAATGATTTGACCAATAATTAATTGAATAAGCAGATCATCACTTAAAGATTGTTGCATTGGGAAAAATGTTTCCAATCCCCACACCATGAATGAAAGGGCAAAACTAGCATAAATCGTCTTAGCACCAAATTGAAACCCTAAAAATATAAAACCAATAATAAATAATATAATATTTAGCAAGATCATAATAGTTCCAAGAGTTAAACTAGGCATAACATGATTTAAAACAATAGAGAGACCACTAACTCCTCCAGTCGCCAAATCATTTGGTGAAAGGAAGAAATGCACATTAACAGCTACGGCAAATGCACCTATATTCATAATGAAAAATGATAGCAATTTTTTAGTCATCAGTAAGCCTCCTTCTAAAAGTAGTCTGTTATATATATATCGATTTGTCGAACAGTACATACGGGATTATAGAAGGCTTTCAGAGACTTGTAAACAGTTATGATGAAAATAATTAAAATAACTCTATGTAAGCGATTATAGAATAATTATTGTGATAATTTCACTCTAAGATATTATAATTATCAAACAAATATCACACAGGAAATCTAACAAACTACACATGCTTAAATCTTGTTGTTGATTTTTTACCAATAATGTTGATTGAGTTATTAAGTAAGTGGCAAAGCACCCAGATGGTGAGAGTATGGAAATCTCCCACCATGGTTCTGTTCCTCACTGCCCCCTCCTCCACATAAACAACTCGGACAACTATCAACATCAACGTTTAACATAGCAAAATAAAAAACCAGCAGTCCCTACTACTGGTTAAGCTCAAGTTCTATATGGAAGTCGTACTGTAACAGAGGTTCCCTCATTCTTACGACTTTGATAATTGATTTTCCCATCCAAATCATCAATCATTTTCTTAGTCACCATAATCCCCAAGCCTGTTCCCTTTTCTTTCGTAGTATAAAAAGGTTCACCTAGTTTTAAGAGCTCTTGTTCTGTTAAACCATGTCCATTATCTGTCACCGAGATTACTAATTCTTCCTTCTCGAGAATAGCTTCTATTTGAACCTCTCCTTCTTCATCTAATGCATCAATAGCATTACCAACTAAATTAATTAAAATTTGTTTTAATCGTTTAGGTTCACAATAAAAACCATTGAGTTTTGGATCACAAGTATAATGGACAATCAATTCATTACTTTCAGTATCCGGATCTAACAAACGACTCACATATGAAATAATGACTTCTAAATTAACATACTCAAGCTGAACAGAAGACTTAGGCTTAGAAAGCATCATGAAATCTTGTACAATAGACTCTATACGGTTTACTTCGTCTAAAATAATATCTTGATAGCTATCCCTAAGGTCTGGATTCGCTGCTCCTATTTGTAGAAATCCTTTAATAGCCGTCAATGGATTTTTAATCTCATGGGCAACACCCGCTGCCATTTGGGTGATGGTTGAAAGCTGTCTTGATTTTTCTTCTAATAAAGTCATCTCTTTCATTTTTGTAATTTCTTCATCTATTCCAATAACAAACTGTTTTCCTTGATTTTCCACAGGAAAACCCTTCATTTTTATCCATTTACTTTCTCCCGCAGGGGTAGTAATTTTAAATTCCACTTGGTGCTCTTTTTGCGTCATAATTAAAGCCGCTTCTTTTACTACATCAAGATATTGGTCGTCTATCAAATCAAAATATAAAGAAGGGTTTTTAATTATGTCATGTCTATCCATACCATAAAGCTCGTCAAAAGCCGGACTAAGATAGAAAAGTTCTCCCCACTCCGGTGCACAAATCCAACAGGCTTCGTTTATATTATTAGATAAAAGAGAGAAACGTTCTTCCGACTTCTTCATATCATCTAAATGCTTTTTATAATTTGTTATGTCTTTAGCTATTATTGTAATACCCTGTTCACTAGGAACAACAGTTACATCCATGCAAACTTTATTTTTTTGCACTTCGCCTTGGAATTCTAAAGTTTCTTGTGTTTCCATAGCTCTTAAGAAATTTTGGAAAAATATACTGTGGTTATCAACTGGAAACAAGTCCCATAGCTTTTTACGATAATATCGAGATAAAGTTAGTTCAACCATATCTTCCATTTTAGGGTTGGCAAAAATAACTTCCCAATTGCTATTAAGCATAGCTATTCCATATGGGAAAGAATCCGCCGCGTGAACTAGTCGATCTTTAACCTGGGAAGTTTTTGTAGTTTTAGCCCGCGCTGTAAACGCCTCCCTAAGGTTTAACACAGTAGATGAAGGCAGGGGTTCTCGTATTATGTTATGGTAAGTTTGTTGAGAATACTCACTGGATAAAGTCGGTTGTTTTTGTGGCGAAAATATCGCTATAATATTCCCGTTAGAAAGATGAAGCATTTTGCAAGAAACATTCTTTCTCTGCTTAGCTAATTTAATAGACACACTTAGCTCAGTCTCATTCCATTGTTCGGATTGATGTATGACTCGGTAAATTTCACCGCGGTCATGTATTTGAAATAAAGACAACCAGTTCGAAAGATGAAGCTCTGTTTCATTTATGTTAAATTCTGTCGATAACCTCCGATTAAGTGTAACAGTCTGGTGATGAACATCTAGAAGGCATGCTGGAGTATCACTTATCTCCAGAATGGCAAGCATTTCTCCGCTATACAGATGATCGGAATACCTTTCTTTTATCACCAAGATTATGACCTCATTTCATTACTGATTCAATATTTTCCAATGGGTTTAAGTATAACCTAAAAAAGGTAACTTTTGAATATTTTATTATTAAAAATATTCAAAAAAGCAAAAAAGCTTTTTTTATAGAACATATTTCCACGATTTAAATGCTATTAAGTTGGGCATCCTTCTAAACTTCGTGACAAATTTTAGAAAGGTACGAAATAGCATTCTAATTAGACTCGATTCCCATGAGAGAAGGGGGAACATGCTGAATACGAATGCATCCCAAATTATAAGATCAAACTAGTATAGGAAATCCCTCAAAATTGGAGAACAAATACACGATTAGATAATCAATCCTTCTTCATTATAAGGTTTTTCCATTGGACTAAGAAATTCGGCAACCTGATCGATTCAACTTAATGGTTATAGAGTGGCTACCTCCGCATGAACGATAACACTAGATGGGGTGACAGTTCACTTTTCAATAATTGCCAAGAGGGGAAGGAAACGATGAGCATCTCTCTGTTTCTAACGATGGAACCTGATATTTATTACAGATAACTGCTTCAATTGTAGAATAAACTTGTTCCCTCAACTCAAGAATTATCAACAGTAACGTTTAAACCTTACAATAAAAAGAGACCTGACTATTGGTACAATAGCCTGATCTCTTTTATCTTAAACCTTTTAAAGTCCAACTAGTGGAAAAGGCAAAAGTTTTTTCACCATTAAATCATTCAAGCTTCCAAATTGGTAGCCTCTTTTTCTTAATTCAACAATAAGGTTTTCAAGGGCATCTGCATTATCTTCAGATACGGTGTGCAATAATATTACTGCTCCAGGGTGTATTTGCCCCATAATATGATCAAAAGCATATTCCCACCCTTTTTGATGATTGGTTTCCCAGTCTACAAAAGCTATTGACCAAAATGCGTGAATATATCCCAGTTCTCTGGCCAACCGTAGTGTAGAATTATTAAAAGTCCCTCTAGGAGGACGAAGATAAGGCATTGTATGTTGACCTGTTAAATTTTGCACAGCGTAGTTTACTTGATCAAGTTCCTTTTTCATTTCACTTTTAGAAATTTTTGTGAAATCAGGGTGTGACCAAGAATGGTTTCCTATCAAATGTCCTTCAGCGTTCATCCGTTTAACTAATTCTGGTGCGCTATTGATATAATGACCAGTAACAAAAAAAGTAGCCGGAACTTCTTGCTCTTTTAGAATGTCTAGGACTTGATTTGTATATCCTCCCTCGTAGCCATTATCAAATGTAAAATAAACGACTTTATCTCCCGTATGATCAGCATAGAAACCATCATGTTTTTCAAGCATTGAACTATAACTTCCTACATCAGGTACTTTTCCTTCCTTATTCTTTTTAAACCCCCATCCTTCAGCGCCTACTGCGGTTGGAGAAAAGATCATAAATAAACAGATCAAAACAAGAAGTTTCTTCATAGAACCCACCTACTTTTTTCTTAGTATGCGTGGACGAAGGGAAAATATTATAACATTACGATCTTAGTCGAATTCTAAAAAAAAAGCATTCGTTTTGTAGTGTTTTTTCAAAAATTGTAACTTCATATTCCGATCCATTCACAGATAAAAGCAGTGATATAGAGTTTTCGTATGGACTGGACTGAGCTGTCGGAGATAAAGGAAACACGAAGAACCGTGATTCGATGTTGACTTATCGTACAGAAGCGAGGGAAGTCTCACTAGCCGCTAGGCGCTGGAGCTGGATAACGCCCGATAGGATTGATGAACTAGATGTAGCCTTCGTCCTTATAAGGCGTAAGAGCTGGGATGAACATGATCGGTGAGATCCCGCAAGGCGTAGCCTGAGGAAGCTCACTACATGCCCACGGAAAGCGAGTGATTTCCCGGACCTTCAAACGCCATCCTTTGTAACGGAAACCACCGGATTGTCTCGAAGCTGTCTTCCACATAAGGGTAGAAGTGGATTATTTCAAGGGCAATATTCACACAGCACCCCGATTTTTATAAAAAGGGTTCCGTTCAACTCCCTCATGCTCCGATAAAAAGCAACGGAACCGCCACTCTTTTATTAAACAATCTGGGGCTGTTAGTTTAATGAGAAAACACAAAACAGAACGCTTGGATAAGTTTAATATCCAAGCGTTTGTCTTTACTAATTGTAATGTTATCTAGTGTGTTAATCGGTTCAATAATTCTGTGCTATTTTACCTTCTAAATACGTGGTACCCCAAAACCAAACTACTTAGTTATACACTCGTCTTCATCAAAGGATTATGGATGCTACCCAACCAAAAATAAATAATGGAATGTTAAAGTGAATAAACGTCGGTACACATGTATCCCAAATGTGATGATGCCTTCCATCAGCATTCAAACCTGAGGTTGGACCGAGTGTACTGTCAGAAGCTGGAGACCCAGCATCACCTAAAGCACCTGCTGTACCAATTAATGCAGCAGTAGCCATAGGAGAGAAACCCGCTCCTATACAAATCGGAACGAATAATGCAGCCAAAATAGGAACCGTAGCAAAAGACGAACCTATACCTATCGTTACAACGAGCCCCACTAACAATAAAATAAAGGCAATAAAGACTTGGTTATCCCCCATATATTCTGAACTTACTTCAACTAAAGCAGAAACAGATTCCGTTTCGGTTAAGACATTAGCGTAACCACCTGCAATCAGCATGATGAAAGCAATCGTCCCCATCATAGCAATCCCATCTGTAATAACGCTATCTCCTGACTTAAAGGGAATAATTTTAAATATAAAAATGAGTACAAGCCCTGCTAAAGCAGCTAATACTAAATTCCCGAAGTAAGCTTGGATAAATAAAGTCACCGCAATAGCTACAAGTGTAAGCCCATGTAAAAGGTTAAAACGAACAGATTTAAGTTCTTCCAAGTAATCACTAAAGTTTACTTCATGCGCTGCATCACTTTCATTGGGTTCCCTTTTTTTACGATACGTAACAAAAATTGCAATAAACAATCCGACAATCATTCCTGATCCAGGAATAATTAAAGATTGAGCAATTTCTCCAATACTTAAAGAAACACCATTGGAACCCATAGACTCTTGAATTGTTTCGTGGAATATTAGTCCAAAGCCGATCGGAAGCATTACATATGGAGCCTTTAATCCAAATGTTAATGCCGTTGCTACAGCTCGGCGGTCAATCTTCATACGATCAAATAATTGCAATAACGGCGGTATTAAAATAGGAATAAAAGCAATATGCACCGGAATGACGTTTTGAGAAAGACTGGCAACTGCTGCTATGACAAGGGCTGTGAATGTCCTTTTATCTTTAAGAACACGTAACAAATACCCTACAAGAATACTTGTAATGCCCGAATGATTAATAGCAACTGCAAAAGCACCTAATAAAATATAACTTAAAGCTACACTAGCCTGGTTTCCCATACCGTTCACTAGAATTTCTAGGGAATCGATAAGAGATTCTCCATTCATCACACCAGCCGTGAGTCCAGCTGCTAAAATAGAAATAATAACATTCACTCGTAATAAACTTAACAGTGTCAGTACGAGAACTGACACAATGACAGCTAGTGCCATACAAGATCCCCTTTCATAATAAGCATCACCTTTTATACATTAGCGATTTACCATGATAAAGGATGCGAACAAAAAAATCAACCCTCATTGTTCAATGAGAGTTATTGGTATAACTAGATCTTATTTTCCAATTCTTCTAGCATTCGAATCAGTTCATCAATATCTTCAATAGACGTTTCTTCTGGTTCCATATCATCCAAACGTTCCATAAATGCTGAAAGTTTTAGCTTTAAATCGGTTAGTTTTTCTTTTTGGACCACACAATTGTCCTCCTTTTTGTTTGTTCTTTTTAAATCCACCTTGCCTATCTTAGTATAAAAGGAACTTAAGTGTCTATAACTGAGATATGCTTTATAATAGCTCATACGGTTTATTCAATGAGAAACACAATGAGAACATGTATAATACGTCTGGTTAGGGGGTATGCACCTTGGATATTATTAAAGACATGAATTTTATATCAATTGAAGTTGTTATAAGAATTATACTTATAGCTATCACGATCATTGTGCTTGCTGTTGTTTCAAGAAAATTACTTCGAACTTTTTTTGCAAGAGCTTCGTTTATAGAGGCTCGTAAAGTCCATACATTAGAGGCTATGTTAAATTCGTTCATAAGTTATGCTGCAGTAACAAGTTTCATCTTCCTAGTCTTATCAGAGTGGATTGAGATAGTACGGATACTCGCAGGTGCAGGAATCATTGGTATTATAATTGGTTTTGGAGCCCAAAGTTTAATTAAGGATCTCTTCTCTGGACTGTTTTTTCTTTATGAAGAACAGCTACACAAAGGTGATTTCATTACGATAAACGACAATTACCACGGTACCGTTGAAGATATTGGACTTCGTTTTTTAAAGATTCGCGAATGGAGTGGCAAACTGCTTACTATTGGAAATGGCGAGATCCATTCCATAAAAAACTATAATTTCGAACACATGCGAGTAATCGAACATATAACTACAAACTTTAGTGAGGACCCTAGAAAAATCCAGCGAATTTTAGAGGAGACCTGCATCAGTTTGAATGAAGAGCTTGGTCACTTTTTAAAGAAAGATTTAAAAAATGATCCTATTGAACCTTTTCAAGTATATGGCATGTCTTCCCTAAACAATGACCACCGAGGATATAAATATACTGTCATAGGTGTAGTTAACGATCTTGCTTACTGGACTGCATTAAAAGAAACGCGCTACATTCTAGCTAAAGCAATGTATGATCACAATATCGCTATGGCTGAGCAACGCGTTCGAGTGGAGTCTTATTCTTCTGAAGAGGAATAAGACTTATTTTAATTCAAAGGAAAAACTAACATGATCTTGTATTGGAATCCAGGCTCCTATTCCTTGTCTCGTTACATTTTTTATATCTATACTCATTTTCGAACCTTTTAATTGAATATATACGTCGCCAAATGCAACTTCACCTTTTTCATTTATAGCTGGAGCATACGCTCTCAGTAGACCTATTTTATTTACAGGTACGGAATAGCTATTGGTTTGTTTGGTACCTTGACCAATCGTACTTTGAAAGGACAACGGCAGCTTTGTTTTATTTTGTGCTTCGAGGAGAATAAGCTTCATCATTTGATCACTGTGAGTGGCTTTAGTTGTTAAACCACCTGTAATACGTTTTTCTTCTTTCTGTTCATAACTCATTTCCCCTACACTTTGACCACCCTGATTATTTAATTCATTCAGGTTAACCTCTTGATATTCCCAATTCGTATTTCTTTCTTTTGACTCATAGGATAAAGGCCACCTTCCTAGAAAAATTTCACCACGATAACCTATTGCGAATGGAGAAGGCTTAATGGACGTTTCATTCAACATTTCAATAAGCTCGGGATTTGAAATGCGTACGTCGGTTTCATTAATTAACTCATCTGTTAATTCCTCTGCTTCTAGTATCTCCTGATCATCAGTAGAATTTGGATATGTGTTATCTTTCGAAATATTTAATACATGACTAGGGATTTCAGACTCTGCTTTATTTTCTTTTTCTTTAGTAAACGCTTCTGGCGGATACACAAGAGAAAGTAAACCAATGAGTACAATAAATCCTAAACATTTAAATTTCATGGTTGGGCCACCTTTCTTTTTCTTTATCTTGTGAAAAATGTCCCCACCCTATTCGTTATGAAGCAAGCAAACGATTCATTACTTTTTCCGCTTTAGGGTTTAAAAATTGAATAAACGGTCCGATACACACTAGAATAATTATTGTTCCTATTCCAATAGGTCCACCTAGAAAAAGTGCTAACACTAATGCAAATGCTTCAGTTAGAGTCTTCGCAAATGTTAAGCTAAAGCCAAAACGCTTCTGTAATGCCACCATAAAGTTATCTATTGGATTAATTGAAAATTTAGGCTGTAAATACAAAGCTACTCCGATTGCAATTATGAAAATCCCTGCCACTAAAGCTAATACTTGGTTAAACATAACAGAAAATTCCATGTTTTCAAAAGCTGTAATCAACCAAAAATCGATCATTTTTCCAATTATTACTATAGTGATTATCGCTAGTAAATCTGGACGTTCTCGTGCAATCAGTGCATTCGTTATTATTAAAATTCCTCCAATAATGATAACCCAATTACCTACTGTTAAACCAAATGTCTCCATCAATCCTACATTCATTGCATCCCATGCGCCCGCTCCTAGATCTGCGTTAATGGTTAGGGAAATCCCCAATGAAATAACAATTAACCCGAATAAATAAAAGGATCCTTTAATAATAAGAGTCTTCACCGATACACCCCATCTTGATCAAATTTAAGCTATGTAAATTTCAATTATAAAAAAGGAGCTTATCCAAATTTCGGATAAGACCCCTTTCATTTTACTTGCTAAGCTCTAAACACTCAAGCGTTTCTTCCACTTTTATACTGTCTTTTACAGATTGTACCATTGAGCAATTTTTACTGGAAATTTCCAGGTTTTTCAGAAGTTTATCCTGATTAAGACGGTATCCTTTAACAACAAAATGTAAATGAATGCTTTCAATACGATTAGCTTCCTCATAGTTACGTTTCACATCTGCCGTAACTATAATGTCTTCATAACTAATCTTTTGTTTATTAAGAATTTTTCGATAGACACCAATACTACAACCAGCTATGGATGCAACCATTAATTGATAGGGCCGAAACCCAATCGATTCGTCTCCTGAAATATCCAATTGTCCATATTCAAATGAAGTACGAACACCATCTTCTTTAATATAGAAATCCATTACTTAACCCCTCCTTTAGTAGTCTTAATACTATCCCCTTATTTCTACAGTAACCGTTTTCCCCTATGAACTAACCTATAATCACCATAAAGTGTTGCCCACAAGCAACGTTTTCGTTTAGGATAAAATAGATGTGAAACAATTCATACGGAGGTTACATTTATGGTAGCAAAAAAAACACGGTTCTGGATACTGATTAGTCTCGTTACAATATCCGGTTTTTCACAAGGGATGCTTCTTCCTTTGTTAGCCGTCATTCTTGAACAGAACGGCGTATCGTCTTCCATAAATGGTATTCATGCTACAGCTTTATACATAGGAATTCTGATATCCTCACCATTTATGGAAAAACCGCTTCAAAAGTTCGGCTATAAACCTGTTATTATGGTTGGTGGAGCTCTTGTCTTCATTTCTTTAGCCTTCTTTCCAGTTTGGCAAGCGCTTTGGTTTTGGTTTATTCTCCGCATGATGATCGGAATCGGAGACCAAATCCTCCACTTTGGGACTCAAACATGGATTACAGCTACGGCTGAAGAGAAATCCAGAGGGAAAAGCATTGCTTATTACGGTTTATTTTTCAGTGTTGGTTTCACATTAGGGCCTTTAATGACAAATCTTTTGTCTATAAATATGGTCTTGCCATTTGTGCTCTCCTCCTTATTAAGTCTTCTAGTATGGACTTCGATGTGGTTTGTTAGAAATGAAATGCCACCTAGCGAACATACTACGGCCTACGGTAGTAGTTCCTTCAAACGATTTGGATTAGCAATCAAGTTAGGATGGGTTGCATTTTTGCCCCCACTCACTTATGGATTTTTAGAAGCAACCTTACACGGAATATTTCCTGTATACGGGATGAGGATTGGCCATGACGTAAATATGTTATCTTTCATCATCCCTTCTTTTGCTGCTGCCAGTTTATTTTCCCAAATTCCTCTAGGTGCTTTGAGTGATCGTCTAGGTCGTAAGAAAGTTATTCTATTTGTCATCACAGGGGGAACAATAGCCTTTACGATGGCTGCTATTTATGAAAACTCAACAATCGGACTTTTTGCCACCTTTGCTATTGGCGGATTATTTGTAGGATCATTGTTTTCATTAGGAATCTCCTTTATGACAGACTTATTGCCAAAAGAATTGCTGCCAGCTGGAAATATCTTATGTGGAATGTCGTTTAGTCTTGGCAGCATCGGTGGTCCTTTTATATCTGGAGTATTTATTGATATTTTCCCTAGTGTATCTTTTTTCTATACAATTGTTGGAGTACTTGTTATCGTATTTATCGCTACCGCTTTGAAACCAAGCCCTCGTCTTAGTCAGGCGTAATCAATTGCACAGTATTTGTAGTAGGATTTTAATTTTAATTGCTTATTAAACTAAAGCCCGAGATTGTGGACTCAACTTCGAGGCATTCCGGTGGTTTCCGTTACAAAGGGTGGCGTTTGAAGGTCCAGGAAATCACTCGCTTTCCGTGGGGAAGACGGCAAGCCTACTCGAGCTAAAGCTGAGGCCACTGAAAAAGTCCTTTTCTATTAATAATGAACTTTTGAAAAACACGATCCCAAAATCTAACGGGTTCAGTTTTCGAGTACAAAACATGAAATAACATACGAATGAAGAGACCAAATTGCATATGATTTGGTCTCTCATTATTCCTTGTTATATCAACGATTATCGGTATTTAACATATAAATTAGCATACAAAATCAGAGATTGTGCTTGAATTCGAGATGTTTGTGTGAATTTATGGGCTGCGGGAAACTGCTCGCTTTCCATGGGGCGGGCGCTGAGCCTCCTCGGACTTCGTCCTGTGGGGTCTCATCTGTCCCGCACATCCCATAGGAGTCTCACCGTTTCCCTCCGCCCCTTTACCATATAAGTGTCTCGATACCACTTCAAGAAAAGGTAGCCATTCCTAAGTTTGCATGCAAACTTCGATAGCGGGCGGTCCTATTAAAACCCTTGATATAGAGAGGTTCATTGCAATAGAACACGGATAGTGGAAGATAGTCCTTCTGGGAAAGGGGTTCGTTTCTCACACATCGAATGGGGGGCTTGGAAATCTCCCCGTTACCTAGCCAGCCATCCAGCCATCCTTTGCTTTTAATGAACGGTCCTACTGCCATGAGTCGTCTTCTGTGTTCGCTACACCATATGGAACAAGTGTGCAGTTGCAAACTCCCATCTATGAATAGCCTATAACTTGAAGAACCAATTGTAATGTTATTTAGTATGTTAATTGGTTCGATAATTCTGTTGCTATTTTTCCCTCTAAGTATGTTTTTGTACTCCAAAACCGAACTATTCACCCAAAACCACATTATTTTCCTGTCAAAGTGGAGGATTAAGTCTAATTTACCCCTAATTTATAAACTGAAAATGGGGATAGAATTATTAGGGTTTTGCTTTTCTTAAAATTTACCGGACTTTTTCAGTGGCCTCGCGTCAGCCTGAGGAGGCTCAGCGCACGCCCACGGAAAGCGACTCCTTCCCCACCGCCCCTTTCTCCACACCAACGTAGACATACACTGGCTTTTTTTTCATCTAACAAATAAAGGTACAAATCCTACAATTTTTTAACGTATATTATAAATAAAATACTGTTACAACAACAAAAAACGACCAACAAATTAGCATACAATTTGTTGGTCGTTTTATATTACATTTTTAATGTTCACGATAGGTACGTTACAATCAGGAGCGTAGCTTTTTTGTTTATTCAGTTTAAAGCTTTATTCAAAACTTCTAAATTACGTTCCATTAAACTAAAGTAATCTTCCTCTGCTTCCAAATCATCTTCAGTTAACACAGACAAATTGTGTATCCGCAAAGGTTGTGCCCCAATTTCCTTTTGAACAACTTCAGAAATCTTAGGGGTGATATTTTGCTCGAAGAATACATATTTCAAGTTATGCTTCTCCGCTATTTCAATAATTTCTTCTAATTGCTTTTGAGATGGCTCATTCGAAGGACTAAGACCAGAAACCGCAACTTGTTCAATGTTATATGCTTGTTCCCAATAACCATAAGCAGCATGGGAAACGATAATTTTATTTTTGTCTTGATCTTCTACTTGTTCATGGAAATCATGATCAAGAGTCTCTAAATCAGCTTTTAATTTTTTGAAATTTTCATTAAATTGGTCCTCTGAGTCTGGTTGTAGCTCTACCAACATATCCTTAATGTTTTCTGCTAGTTGAATGGAACGAACAGGATCCAACCAAAGATGAGGATCATTTTCTCCGTGATTATGACCATCGTCACTCTCATCTTCGGCATGTTCACTTTCATCATGCTCTTCTTCCCCATTTTCAGTATGTTCGCTCTCATCATGCTCTTCTTCCTCATGATCGTGATTACTCTTATCTAAATTCATTCCATGAGCTGCTTCAAGGATTTTGACATCTTCTGAATCAATAGAATCTGATATCTTCTCTGCATATGTTTCTAATCCGGCGCCATTATATATAAAAGCATCTGCGTCAGCTAATTTAATCATTTCTTTAGTCGTGGGTTCATAAGTATGGGCGTCAGATCCTGGTGGTAAAATTGAGTTTACTTCTGCAGCATCACCAGCTATTCTTTTGGTGAAAAATTGTAATGGATAAACCGTTGTATTGATCTTTAATTTTTCATCCTCACCTTCACTGGAAGATTCTTCTATAGAATTGTCTCCACAGCCTGCCAATAAAAGAGTAATAGTAAGTATTAGTAAGCCAAACAATTTATTATTCATTTTTCTCCTCCTTGCTTTTCGTTTTAAATTATATCGTAATGATTACTTTTAGTAAATAGTAATCATTACTTTTTATATTTTTTAAAAATATGGAAGGTCCCCGACCCCTGTCAAAGACCTTCCTTTTAGATTTAATGACAAACAGGACATTTACCATAAATTTCAAACTTATGATTTTCTATATCATACCCTTGCAAATTTTCATTTATGCTCCCCATAGGGCAGAAATCAATTGGCTTCGTACTTCCACAATCTGTGCAAATAAAATGGTGATGGTGACCGTCAGTATCACAACCCAATCGAAAGTGCTTTTCCCCGCCTAGTTCTGTAGATTCAAGGATCTCTTCATCTGTCAACAAATACAAATTCCGATAAATCGTGTCATAACTAACATTCGGAAAATCCTCCTGGATGTCTTTTAGTATAGACTTCGCTGCAATGTATTGATCTTGTTCCACAAAAATCTCAAGAATACGTTCCCGCTGACGAGTTCGTTTATATCCTTTTTCTTTCAATCTCTGTAAGGCTATTTCTAGGTTCATACGATCTCACCCTTTACATTAAGCTCACTGCTTACTTTTTTATAAATGATAGTCATGATTAAAACGAGTATTGCAATCACGACAATCGTCCCCCCTGGAGGCACACTTAAATGATAGGAGGATATTAAGCCAAATATTACTGAAAATTCACCAAAGGCTATTGATAAACCAATCGTTTGTTTAAAGCTAGAAGCAAGTCTGAGCGCCGCAGCTACAGGCAGTGTCATTAGTGCCGATACAAGTAATATCCCTACCACTTGCATGGATGAAGCGATGACTAACGCTACCATAACGATAAATAATAAATGAATCCATCGCCCATTCACCCCTGAAACAGAAGCATGTTCTTCATCAAATGATAGCACAAACAATTCTTTATAAAACAATATGACAATGAGAAGAACAACTAAAGTGATTAGTAATACAGTCCACATGCTCGATCGACTAACGGCTGTTACACTCCCAAATAAATAGCTAAACAAATCCGTATTAAACCCATCTGCTAGCGAAATCAAAATGACTCCAACGCCTATACCACCTGATAGTATAATTGGGATCGCTAGTTCTTCATAATGCTTATAAAGCTTACGTAGCTTTTCGATTAAGATAGCTCCCCCGACAGAGAACACCATGCCCATATAAACGGGGTTAAGATCATTGATACTTGATACTCTTTTTTCAATTAATAGGCTGGCTGCTATCCCTGTCAAAGTTATATGGGAGAGGGCATCAGCAATTAATGAAAGCCGTCTCACCACAATAAAAACACCTAACAACGGAGCAACTAACCCTATTAAAATTCCTGTGATTACTGCATTTTGTAAAAATTGATACTCTAAAAAACTTTCGATCATGAGTTACTCACCTCATGGTCGTGGTTGTGAGATAGTTGATGAACGGAATGTCCATAAAGACGATTGAGATCTTGATCATCAAAATTTTTATATTCCTCTGAAGCACCGTGAAAATGTACGGTTTTGTTCATGCAAACGACGTGTGTCGCATGTTCTGTAATCGTACCGATGTCATGAGTAACCATAAGTAATGAAATTTCCTTTTCCTTATTTAATCTTCCTAATAAATCGTAGAAATCAGTTACGTGCTGTGCATCCACACCCACAGTTGGTTCATCTAAGATGAGCAAAGAAGGATCACTTACTAACGCTCGAGCAATAAACACACGTTGCTGTTGACCTCCTGATAGTTCACCAATGTTATAGTTTGCATATTCTTCCATCTCAACGGTTCGTAAAGACTCTAGAGCTTTTTCCTTATGCTTTCGGTTGAAAAACCGAAAAGCACCAATTCTCGAAACAAGCCCTGTTTTCACCACTTCTAGAACAGTAGCTGGAAAACCAGAGTTAAAACTATTGGCTTTTTGGGATACAAATCCTATTTCCTGCCACTTATTAAACTGCTTTAAAGATTGATCAAATAGGTTAATAGAACCCTTATCAGGTTTAACGAGGCCAAGCATGAGTTTGATCAACGTAGATTTACCCGATCCATTCGGTCCAACTAAGCCAAGAAACTGCCCGCGTTCGATTACTAAATCTACGTTCTTAACGACCCATTCTTTTTCATATTTAAAGGATACTTGATCCATTTCCAAAATTTTATTTGATTTCATAAAAAATCCCTCTCGAAATAAGAATGATTACGAATTAAATTATAATACGTTCATATATTGAAGTAAATGAAAGTTTTTGTGTATTTGATAAAACTATTTCCTACATAATAATAGATTAAGATTCATATAGTAAACAGTAATAATTACGAATTAATCTTTTGTATATCTATCATAAAGGAGGAAAACTATTGTTTCAAGAGAAAGAAACTAATAATAAATGGGGATACATACTACTGGCTTTGTTTTTCATACTCTTTATTTATGGGGACTTAGTTCCAACTACATTAATTACAAATCTTTCGCCATCGTTATTAGATATGAATACTATTTTTCTAAGTATTGTATTAGAAGCCATTCCCTTTGTACTTTTAGGTGTTTTCGTATCAGCTATCATTCAAACTTTCGTTAAAGAGGAATCATTAAAACGTTTTATTCCTTCTAATCCTATTCTAGCCCTCTTTCCCGCCGTAACCATTGGTGCTATCTTTCCTGTTTGTGAGTGTGCCATAGTCCCTATCGTAAGACGTCTTATTCAAAAAGGCATGCCCCTTCATGTTGGGATTGTGATCTTAGTATCAGCACCTATACTTAACCCTATCGTTTTCTTATCGACATTCTATGCATTTCAGACTGATTTAACTATAGCTTGGGCAAGAATGGGCCTTGCCTTAATTGTATCAATCATAATTGGTGGAGCTATTTACTCTCGCTTTGGGAACAGTTGGCAGCTAATCGAACCCAAATCTTCAATCCAGCACGAACACCATCACGGAAATCGCCTGTTTGAAACGCTCCATCATGCAAGTGACGAATTCTTCAACATGGGGAAGTTCTTACTTATAGGAGCAATGTTAGCCAGTATTATTCAAACCTTTATGGCACGAGAAACGTTACTCGATATTGGTAGTGGGTTTTTAGCGGGACCAGCCGTTATGATGGGACTAGCTTACTTTTTATCCTTATGTTCAGAAGCTGATGCATTTGTCGCTTCGTCGTTTAGCGGTTTATTTTCTAGCAGTTCAATATTGGCCTTTCTCGTATATGGTCCAATGACAGATTTGAAAAATACCATTTTAATGGCTGCCTATTTCCGTAAACGTTTTGTTTTGATGTTCATCATCACCGTTACTGTTGTCGTTTATACGATTACACTTCTCTTTGACCTCATTTATTTGTAAGGAGGAATTTACATGACCAAAGACTCCCATTCTTTTATTCGCAGTGTCATTTTACTTGGATTTGGATTGTTTATCATTAAACTTCTTATATCGGGTGACATTCAGAAATTTATCGCTCCACGAATGATGCCTTATATGTACTTTGCTCTTTGTGTCATTGCTATTTTAGCAATGATACAATTTTTTAAAAGCGACCCTTCAGACGGCGAGCACTCATGTGATTGTGGGCACAACAGCGAATACTCTTCTTCAAAGGGACGCTCACTATTGATCTACTTACTATTTATTGTGCCTATATTTTCTGGAATGTTATTTTCAGATCATGTTCTTGGCAGTTCTCAAGCAGCAAAAAAAGGTTTCAAATACGAACTTCGCTCAACATCAACAGATGACGAATTTAACAAAGCTAATGCAGAAGATACTGATGAATTACTTAATGATCCCGCCATCATAACAACAAAAGAAAGGTACCCTCAGCTTCACAGTACATTAAAGAAATCGAACACCCTATTATTGAATGAAGACAACTATATAGGCGCTATATCTCTTATGGAAGACCAAATCAATGATTATGTAGGAAAAGAAATTAAAGTGAAAGGATTTGTATTTCGCGAAGGGAGCTTTCCAGAAGACAGAATCGTTGTAGGACGTTTCGGAATAAGTTGTTGCGTGGCAGATGGTGGAATTTATGGTCTTCTCATTCAAGCAAACGGGCAGGATTTTACTAATTACAAAGATGATACTTGGGTTGAGGTGACCGGTGAGGTTAAAAAAATCCAGCATAATAACTGGGAACTTCCCATGATCGAACCTACGAAAATTAAAAAGATAGACGTTCCCGATGAGCCTTATGTATATGAAGAATTCGAGTTTGCAGGCTAATTACATTAAAAAGAATTGGCTCCTTTCTGCACCACTTGTTTCAATATTTACTTAATACAAAAAAACGCTCCCTATTAGCGGGGTCGTTTTTGAAGTACAAGAAGTCAATTGGTATCAAAAATCACAATAAATAGTATTAAAATGCTCAGAGCTTTAATACTCTGAGCATTTTTATATTGGCTTGTTAAATCAAAAAATCAGAAGTCCAATTTATATGCTCATTGGACTTCTGAAAAGATTGTTATTTAATGTTTTATACTCTAAAACCAAACCCGTTGCTAGCCTAGGAGCAATATTTCATTACAAATATCTATTATATCTTCGCTCTAAATATTCTTGAAGAGCTGAAAAGATCATCGTCAACGGCCAATATATTAAAGCAGCTGTAATATACATCGTCATCGAATCACTCGTACGACCAGCTACAATTTGCGCTTTATTCAATATTTCCGGAACAGATATCATCGCCGCAAGTGAAGTCGCTTTTAATAAATCAAGAAACACATTCGAAAGCGGCGGAATAGCTATTCTAGTTGCTTGAGGAACAATAATACGTCGCATTCCTTGCCAGTATGTGAATCCAAGGGCACGAGCAGATTCCCACTGTCCATAAGCTACACTAGCTAGTGAAGCTCGATTAATCTCAGCAATATAAGCTGCACTGTTCGTACCAAAACCAATAATTGCAGCCATTGGTCCTGAGAGCGTTATCCCTAATACAGGTAAACCAAAATACAAAACAAACAAGTATACGAGAATGGGGGTACCCCGCATAAATGAAATATAAGCACGGGCTGGCCACCTTAATAAAGGATAACTAGATCGTCGAGCAAGTGCTAGAAAGAATCCAATAATAAGACCAAGCACCATCCCAATCATCGCAACTAGTATAGTGTAAGGAATCCCTTCCAGAATAAAAGGAAGGTTCTCCCAAGCACGTTCAGGTACAAATAGCTTTTCTAAATTTATATCCCTAACGTCAATTGAAAACATGAATGTCCATCCTTATAGATCAAGTCCTTCAATCTCTTCTACCTCTTTTTCAGGTTCCTTAGACGCGTCCTGACCACCAAAGAACTCTTTAGATAACTCTGTCAGTGTACCATCTTCTCTCATCTCATTAAGCACTTCATCTACCTTTTCTTTTAATTCATCTGCATCTCCAGGCATGACAATCCCTGAATTAGTAGGATGGAATTGTAAATCTGGATGAAGTTGAACTTCAATTTCAGGTAAAGCCTTCAGAGCAAGAGACTGTAGATAGTAGTCATTAATAACTAAATCAGTACGTCCATTTGCCACATCACGAAGGTAAATATCATTGGCTACATTTCCATAAGATTTAATTTCAGCACCGAAGTGCTCAGCAATTTGAGCAAATACAGTTGTAGCTCCACCACCATGTTTCTTCCCTTCAATATCCTCTAATGACTCAATTCCGGACAGATCGTCTTCCCGCACGATCATCGTAGAATAAGAATATTTATAAGGTTCACTAAATGTGTAATTTTCTTGACGGCTATTTGTTATTTCCATATCGTTGATTACCATATCTACTCGTCCACTCTCAATAGAAGAAAACAAACCATCTACTCCATATTCTTCAAAAGATAATTCTAAATCTAACCGTTTAGCTACTTCTCTCATGATCTCCACATCATAGCCTGTTAACTCATCTGAACCTTCAGGGTAATAGGAAGTTGGGAACAAGGTTCCTGAAGTACCTACTACAAGTTCTCCTTCTTCTTGGAGTTCACCCCACTTAGAATCACCTTCCGACCCACATGCTATTAGTACAACCGATAGAAAAAGAATAAGTATCGTTAAGAGTCCTTTGCGCATTGTTCATATTCCACCTTTCCATTAAATTTCATACCTAAACAATATAGCAACAGATTACATATAATATCAACCTCAAAGCCTATAGTCTTCAAAATATTTTTTAAATGATCCTGAAAATTTAATTGACGAACTTCCAAATTGTGATATTATAATAATAAATACCAAATTATAATTATTACAAAAAAATAATTAATTTAATTTAGGAGTTGAAAATTGTGACTACAGATTCCTCTTCGATTCATTCAAGCAAACCTTACCTTTCAAATGAAAGTGCAAACTTATACCTAAGATTTCGGGAGCACATTGAGTTATTCGCTGCTTTATTCAGTGGTGTCATTCTCCTATTCACCTGGATTTTCTCGAATTCTATTACTTCATACCTATTTATTATTTTACACATCATTGCTTTCATAATTGGAGGTTATGCCAAGGCTAAAGAAGGAATAACCGAAACCATCCAAGCAAAAGAATTGAACGTTGAATTGCTTATGATATTCGCTGCTATCGGAAGTGCATCCATTGGTTATTGGACCGAAGGCGCTATATTAATTTTCATTTTTGCATTAAGCGGTGCTCTTGAAACTTACACTATGAACAAAAGTGATAAAGAAATCTCTTCTCTTATCAATTTACAGCCAAATAAAGCCTGGAAATTAACAAATAGTGGATACGTGAGTGTTGATACAAATTCTTTGACTATTGGTGATCAAATACTGGTAAAGCCAGGAGAACACGTCCCCTCTGACGGGCTGATTACTAAGGGAACGACCTCTATTAATGAAAGTGCAATAACAGGAGAATCCCTTCCCGTTACTAAGGAAGAAGGAAAAGATGTATTTGCAGGTACAGTTAACATAAACGGAAGCATTACAGTGAAGCTTACGAAATTAACAGAAGATACATTGTTCCAAAAAATTATTCATATGGTAAAACAAGCTCAAAGTGAAAAATCACCTTCTCAATTATTTATTGAGCGTTTTGAGAGTTCATATGTAAAAGTCGTCCTGTTAGTTGTGGCAATTATGCTCTTTTTACCCCACTTTCTGTTCGGTTGGTCATGGATGGACACCATTTATCGAGCAATGATCTTACTCGTCGTTGCTTCACCTTGTGCACTAGTTGCTTCCATTATGCCAGCTACACTTTCAGCAATTTCAAACAGCGCAAGATCCGGTGTACTCTTTAAAGGTGGCATGCACTTGGAAAATCTTTCCCATATCCAAGCAATCGCGTTTGACAAAACAGGTACATTAACAACCGGAAAACCAGAAGTGACCGATGCAATATTTAATCATCAAGTTGATTACCATCGAGTTCTTTCAATTGCGAGTTCGATTGAAGAAGAATCAAACCATCCACTAGCCAATGCCATTGTTCAATATTCTAATGATAAAGACCGATCGCTAATCACTATTGAAAAAATGGAAGACATCAGTGGAAAAGGTGTTAAAGCCATAATTGAAGGGGAAACTTGGAGGATTGGAAATGCTGATTTCGTCGGAAAAGAGCAAGCCTACTCTTTTGAAAATGAAGTTGCCGAAAAGCTAGCTTCTCAAGGGAAAACGGTAGTATTTGTTGCCAACCATGAACAAGTGGTAGCCTTATTTGCATTAAAGGATACAGTCAGACCTGAATCAAAAAAAGCCATACATTCTTTAAAAAAGAAAGGCATCTATACGATTATGTTGACAGGAGATAATCCCACTACAGCACAAGCAATTGCAGAAGAAGCAGGAATCGATCATTATGTCGCTGAATGCATGCCTGAAGATAAAGTCAAAGAGTTAAAATTACTGAAACAGTACTTCAGCCATATAGCAATGGTCGGTGATGGAGTCAACGATGCTCCCGCTTTAGCTACAGCCAACTTGGGTATTGCAATGGGAGAAGGAACGGATGTTGCCCTTGAAACCGCAGATCTCGTATTAATGAAAAACGATTTATCCAAGCTTTCTAAAGCCATCAACCTTTCAAGACGCATGAACAAAGTAGTGAAGCAAAATATCGTCTTCTCCATCACTGTAATTATGCTGTTAATTATCAGTAACTTCCTTCAACTACTTGATCTTCCGTTAGGGGTTATTGGGCATGAAGGGAGTACCATACTTGTCATTCTAAATGGGTTACGCCTATTAAAATAAGAGAAAGTCTACACCGCAAATTAGTTCAGTTTTGCGCAAACATTAAGAATATATATGTAAATGGAGCATTTTATTGCAAAGCAATTTGATGCTCCATTTTTATTGTCATAATTAAGGTTTCTTGGTTCTCTGTCAAATGTGGTAGTGGAGAATTGATCTCCATCACCCTATAGAGCCGGTTTAAAGTTTTTTACATAGGACCTTTCGATTGCAAATCCATACAAAAAGTAGTTCAGTGAAGGAGTATAAATTGCGTTTTTCTACTCCTTCACTGAACTACTGTGACCGCTTGAAAGAGTTGACACAGTTTTTTCTTATTAAAATACAACACTTTTTTCCAGTTAAGGACTGCCCTTATATTTGTAAGAGTGTGTATGATCGTCTTAACAATCATACAACCATTGTTACTCTTATCAATATCGATGCTCACGAAAAGTGTATACATACTACTAGTTATGCACATTGACGAAGTTGTGCTTGTTGCGCTGACTTAGCAGGATTGTTGAAGACTCGATTCCGAGATGATTGTGTGGAGAAAGGGGCGGTGGGGAAGGAGTCGCTTGCCGTATGTTGCTATCGAAATCGTGCCGTTCTACCGTCCCTGTTAAAGCATGAGATATCTGATATAACGCCAAATCCGAAGCTTTAAGCGATATGCAAGAAGGCAGCTTCCAGCACAATTCTCACACGTAAGGAATGCTTTTCACTTGAAGCACCACATCTGATGCTTCCGTTCTCCTCACGAAAGCAAGAAGGTCCGGGAAATTGCGAGACTCCAGTGAGATGAACATGATTGGTGAGATCCCGCAAGGCGTAGCCTGAGGAAGCTCACCTCATGCCCACGGAAAGCGAGTGATTTCCCGGACCTTCTTACGCCATCCTTTGTAACGGAAACCACCGTATAAATCAGGACAATGATTAACAAATGTTTTGTTATTAGAGGCTGCAACTACTTACTACAACTTGGCTGTCCCTTATTTTTTATGTGAATAGATTCTATTATCATTCTTCTTATGGATTAGAGCATTAATTTCCCCACCAATCAAAATAACTACACCTGATAAGTAAAACCAAATCATTAAGACAATTACACCACCAAGACTACCATATGTTGCTGAATAATTACCTACATTCTCAACGTAAAAAGAAAACAGCCAGGAAACCAGTTGCCAACCTAGCGTCCCAAATAAAGCACCCCAAATTACTTCTTTAACTTTCAACCGTTGAGATGGTGCCATTAAGTACAAAAAGGATAGAACAAGAAAGAAAATAATAGAGGAAATTATCCATCTTAAAGTTTCCCAAATCTCCAGGAAGCCTTCTGATAAACCAAAAATAGAGAAGACATACTGACCAATGGCACTTCCTAGGACAGGAAGTAAAAAAGCCACACCAATTACTAGAATCATGGAAACCGTTAATAATATTGATATCATCCTTGAAACAAGAAAAGAACGTCTTTCCCTTTCATGGTGCGCACGATTAAAAGCTTTCATAAGCGTGTTCACCCCATTGGATGCCGCCCATAGTGTGCCAAGGATACTCACAGAAAGAAGACCACTATTTCTATCACCCAATATAGCTGTAAGGTTTTCTGAGATCATTTCATACGTACTAGATGGAGCATACGTACTTATAAACTGCAAAACCCTTCCCTCATCAATGTTCATATACCCTAATAATGTAATTAAGAAAATCATAAACGGAAAAAGAGACAGCAGAAAAAAATATGCCAGTTGAGCTGCCGATCCTGGTACATCGTTAGTACTAATTTGTTTGAACAACTTTTTACCAAATCGTATCAACTATGCCGTCCCCCTCCGTATGTTCGTTATGAGGCTTCTTTAGAATTGTCTACCGATTCTAATTTATTATTCACCTTCTCGTCCACTTCTCCTATCTTATTTAATGCATCCTCTGTCTTTTTTAGAATCACTAATATTTCATCAATCCCTTTATTTAACCATTGAGAGAATATTTCATAGTTGACTCTAAATGCATGGATTGCTTCAGATGGTTGATTAACAAAATCCCTACAAGTAGTGCGCACGCTCTTAGAATTGGTTACTACATACTGACGAGTACTCTTATCAAAAAGCATAATCATACCACCTATAACAGCCCCGGTTATAACACCTTTTAATAATTTTTTTTCAGCCATCACAATTCCTCCTTGAAATGTTTTTGTTTAATTTGCTCTAACAAATTTGTGGATCCAGTATCGATTAACTTATAAACATAATCAAAGTTCCCTGTGAAGTATGGATCAGGGACCCCCTTAAGATCCGCTTCTTCTACATAATTCATAAATAGATCGACCTCTACACCATTCTTTTCACGGATCGCCTGTAAGTCACTCATATTTTGTTCGTCCATCGCAATAATATAATCAAAATGATCCCAATCAGCCGGTTCAACTTGACGAGCTTTCATGTCTTTATAAGAAATTTTATTTTGATCCAATAGAGTCCTCGTTCCCTTATGAGGTTCTTTTCCTATGTGCCAATGTCCAATACCAGCAGAATCAACTGTCATTTTATCAGACAGCCCTTCCCTTTCAATACGCTTTCTAAAAATAGCCTCCGCCATAGGAGATCTGCATATATTCCCCAAACAAACAAATAAAACTCTAATCATCCCTATTCTCCCCCATCATAAACAAATCATTTAATAAATTATAACACGAAAAGTGGAGATGCCTCGATAGACACGACAAGCTTAAGCAAGACGTCGAAGTGAAGAGCCTCTTTTCACGTAGACGGATTGCTTATGACTCGAGTGTCTAGGCGTCGGAACTAGACATCACGAAAAGTGGAGATGCCTCGATAGACACGACAAGCTCAAGCAAGACGTCGAAGTGAAGAGCCTCTTTTCACGTAGGCGGATTGCTTATGACTCGAGTGTCTAGGCGTCGGAACTAGACATCACGAAAAGTGGAGACGCCTCGATAGACATGACAAGCTTAAGCAATCCGCCGAAGTGAAGCGCTCTTTGATAATGTCTTTTTATCCTAAACTTCGCCATATTAAACCAATTTTTGTAATCTTTTTTTTAATATAACTTGACATTTCGTAATAATTTTCGGAATATTTAATATATAAAAATGATTTCATTAAAAATTTAGGGGGATGTGGATGTGGGAGAATTAGGAGCTATTCACAGTTTTTTAGAATCAGCAAGTGGAATTGTATGGGGACCCGTACTACTTATCCTATTAGTAGGTACAGGTATTTACTTAACATTACGTCTTGGATTTTTACAATTTAAAACCCTACCTTACGCATTAAAGCTCGCGTTTAAGCCAGGAAAAAAACAAGAGAAAGAGAAAGGTGATATTTCTCACTACCAAGCGTTAACCACAGCTTTAGCAGCCACGATTGGTACAGGTAACATTGCTGGGGTTGCGACCGCAGTAGTATTAGGTGGTCCTGGAGCTGTGTTTTGGATGTGGATTACAGCCGTTTTTGGTATGGCGACGAAATACGCAGAAGCTATTCTTGCTGTAAAGTATCGTGTAGAGGGAAAAGACGGAAAAATGTCGGGCGGCCCGATGTATTACTTAGAACGTGGACTTAAACAAAAATGGTTAGGTGTCTTATTCGCCATTTTTGGTGCTCTTGCAGCATTTGGAATAGGAAATATGGTGCAATCAAACACTGTATCAGACGTTATGGATTCAACATTTAATGTTAACCCGTGGATTACTGGTATCTTATTAACGATATTTTCCGCTTTAGTTATAGTTGGTGGAATTAAAAGTATCGGGAGAGTGACAGCTTTCTTCGTTCCTATTATGGCAATATTTTATGTTCTCGGTGCACTCATTATTATTTTCTTGAACGCCGATTTAGTCCCAGCTGCTTTTGGCCTTATTTTTTCTGATGCTTTCTCTGCAAATGCAGTGGGTGGAGGTATTCTTGGTACCGTAATTCGATATGGTGTAGCCCGAGGCGTTTTCTCAAACGAAGCTGGTTTAGGTTCTGCGCCAATTGCCGCTGCCGCAGCTCGTACGGATTATCCTGGACGTCAGGCTTTAGTATCAATGACTCAAGTATTTATCGATACAATTCTAGTTTGTACAATGACAGGCTTAACAATTGTCATGGCTTACGGACAAGAATATGCCGGTCTAGATGGAGCTGATCTCACTACTAATGCTTTCCAAGTTTTCTTGGGTGATACTGGAATGTACATCGTAACTTTAGGTGTTATATTCTTTGCATTCTCCACCATTGTTGGTTGGTCTTATTATGGTGAGAAATGTTTTGGTTACTTAACTGGAAATCGCGCCATGACTGCTTACAGAGTTATATTCGTTGCCTTCGTACTTATAGGAGCTATCGCCCAGCTTGATACCGTTTGGTTATTTGCTGATGTAATGAATGGACTCATGGCCTTTCCGAACTTAATAGGGCTCCTGCTCCTCTCTGGAGTAGTAGCTGCTGAAACGAAGAAATTCTTGAAAGTCGCCAAAGAAGAAAAAGAAGAAGAAAAACGCGCACGATACAACAACAGTTAATTACTTTAAAAACTCCATCGTTCTGAGAACGATGGAGTTTTTATTATGGTCGATATTCCATCTTTTTTGTCATCAGTTTTTCAATATTTTCAGGTGGTAAAGGTTTGCTGAAATAGAACCCTTGATACGATTGGCAATGTAGTTCTTTTAAAAAGTTTAGTACCTTCTCACATTCTACGCCTTCCGCTACCACACCAAGTTTAAAAGCATCTGCTAATTGAATTATCGCTTTAACAATTTCAGCATCACTCGGATCCGTACGTACATTTCTTATAAAAGTCTGATCAATCTTTAAATAATGAATAGGAAACTGCCTCAAGTAACTTAAGGATGAATAACCTGTTCCAAAGTCATCGATAGAAAGTGTGACCCCCATGGACTTCAAATTTTGCATAGTGCGAATACACTCTTCCGTATTTTTCATGACGCTATTTTCGGTCACTTCTATTTCTAAGTATTTTGCAGGTAATCCCGTTTTTATTAGAACAGCTTTTACTTTCTCAGCAAAATTATCGTGTTGAATTTCATTAGCCGATACGTTAACAGCAACCCTTTCCGGCGCATATCCACGATCAATCCATTCTTTATTCTGTCGACAAGCTTCATAGAGCACCCATTCATCAATTTGCGAAATAACTCCTGCCTCTTCTGCTAAAGGAATAAACTCCCCAGGGGAAATCCAGCCTTTTTCTGAATCCTTCCAACGCACAAGGGCTTCCATTCCGCTTAAATAACCTGTTTCCACATCAACCTTAGGCTGATAGTAGAGAGTGAGTTCTTGGTTGAGGATAGCTTTGCGAAGTGAGCTTTCTAAAGTGAGGTGTTGATTGTAGGATCTATTCATATCGGCCGTATAATAAAGAACACTGTCTCTCCCACGGACTTTACAATAATGTTTAGCTATATCTGCATGGGCGATTAACTTTTGTGAAGTCTCTCCTGCTGAAGAACAAGCCACACCAATACTTGCTGTGACAATAATCTCTTGTCCTTTTAAAAGAATCGGCTGTTTTACACAATCGAGAACTTTTCTTCCCATTTGAAGTACCTTTTGTTTAGTAGCACTTCCCTTCATAACAACCATAAATTCATCACCCGTTAAACGATACAAATACATATCTCTTTCTAAACAGGAATTAATACGTGTTCCCACGACCTGAATAACTTGATCGCCAGACACATGTCCAAGTGCATCATTCACATACTTAAATCGATCTAAATCACAAAATAACACTGTGACCGCTGGATTAAGAATAGATTTGTCGAGCAAACGATTTAAGTCCGCATATAATTTACGACGATTCGGCAAGTCGGTTAATGGATCATGATAAGTCATATGCCTGATTTTTGATTCAGCTTCTTCATACATCGTTACTTCTACCGTACTTCCAATAATTTCAGAAATGGTCCCCTCTTCTTCAATCGGCGATAAAGTAGTATGAAAATGACGATGATTATAGCTGTGCTTGTAGGAAAAGGAATGGCCTCTAAAGGCTTTTTCGTATTGTTGTTTGTAAAAGAGGGATTGATCGGGGCCGAATAATTCAAGAAGAGTCTTTCCCGTAACATAGTTAGTTGTTAAGCCTATATCACGTGCTAATTTTCCTTCAAACATCACATAGTAAAATTCATCATCATCTTTATCAAACCAAACTTTAAAAACGAGATTGACAAGTGCATCGACCGTTCTCAAATAATCGGCTTTAACTTTGTTCAATTTATTTAATTCTTCATGCTTATATGCAGTAATATCTATTGCATAACAAATCACTGAATCTGCTTTTTCCTTTAAAGGTATCACGATCATTTTTAACCAAAATTGATCAGTTGTCTCGAAACAAATTTCTCCTATCCACATTCCATGTTCACCTAGATTATTTAATCCATCCTTAAACAACGTACGGTGGGTTTTATCCTTCATCCAATCGCTTATGAATTCCCCTAAGATTGAATCCTTGCTCAACTTGCTTAATGCGCAAAATTTTTCATCAACTTCTAAAATTCGACCATCTTTATCATAAATTAGAGTAGCCGACCCATCCTTCAGCCCTTCTTTTAATTGATGATGAAGCAGGAGTTGATTTTGTACGTTATTATGATATTCACCTAATGCTTCTTGATAAGACGGATCTGTTGAATATTGAAATAAATCTTCGTACAAGCTTATGAATTTTGCTTGATCTAGTACAGGATTAAACTCCAGTATATCCACACCCTTCGCTATGTTTCGATTTTGTTTAATTATACATGATAAAAAAACAGACCGCTACACAGAGTAGCAGTCTAATAGTTAGATGGAGAATGAGTTTTGTTCTTTGATTTTTTGGTTGTTATTAGATAAATTCCGCTTCCAATTAGTACAATAGAGACGATTGTGATTTGGAAATAACGCTGATAGTAATTCCATAGATCCACATTAAAAACCCTCCGCATTTCGTCAGCAAACAGTGGAAACAAAACAGAGTCAATTACATAGTACAATCCTAGTAAAATGAGTACACTTCCAATTAACCTTTTCTGTTCAGGTAAATTCTTAATAATAGGGCGATCCTCTGCTACTCCCTCCTCCTGAAATTTACTCGATTCTTGTAGTGCATCAAAGAAACTAAAAAACCAAATCACTGGAATAAGGAATAGGAACACAGAAAGCCTTAAAACATCCAAGACGTAGATTGCAGTTAAAAATCCAAGCATGAGTTGCAGTCCTCTTTTCTGAAGCCCTAAATATAAGTGTCCAGCTCCAGGGAATACTGCTAGAACCGTCGTTAACACACGATTCTTTTCACCTTTTAACCTAAGTTCTCTTAGATCATCCATAAGTGGACGGTCTTCCACATGTTCCCCTGCTTGCTTTTTATTAAGCAAATGAATGGCGTCAAATAAAGCGTAAATCCAAATTACTAGCAAAGCTGGAAGAAAGACAAGAAATCCTGATTGATTAGTTAAAACAGCAACGAAAAAAATCATTGTACCTGCCCCTAAGTAAACCGTTAGAAAAGTGAGACCTCTCTGCTTCAAACCCATCTGAAAATGTCCAACCCCAGGGATAAACGATACAAGAATAGTAAAAAACCTTTCATTTTGTTCCTCACTTCTTGACTGAACAGCTGCTGTCAATGAAGCAGAATTTTGTTCACTGCCTGATTGCTTACTTCTTAAACTTAAAGTAATCATAATGTCGATCATGTTCACAATCCATATAAAGGCAGCACCTGCCAGAAATATAATAACTAATCCATTGCCAGTTACGTGAAATAACACCAATAAGAAGCAAAGGCCTAATAACCCGAAAAAACTAAGGGGGTAAAGTACACCGCGAACCGCTCGACCTAAATACATATGTCCAAAACCAGGGATAAAAGCTAAAAAGAAGGCTAATATCGGGGATTTATTCATTAATTACTCACCTCTCTCTTTCTCGTTCAGCCAAAAATTCCTTTTATCTAATACTTGTTCTGTAATCGAAGGCTGGTCTTGAAACTTTTCATCATCAAAAGCAGAAAATACATACTGGAATACTCCGCTTCCCATTAGCAAAATGGTTAACCCTGCAGCCAATGCATAATGAACAAGGGTTTGCTTAGATTGAGACTTATATTTTTTTGAAGCAGCTGGAGATTTTTCTTGTAAAACATCAAGCGTGTTATCTGTAAAAGAGGGGGAAAGTTCAGATTCAGTATTCCATCGTGTAACAGATTCTATATAACTTAAGAAACATATTTCACATTCATCTAAATGATCCTCTATTTGGCTTCGATTAGAGTCATTTAACTCGTTCCTCATATAGGCAACAAAATCTTCATTCGTT
Source organism: Halobacillus seohaensis (assembly GCF_042663045.1). Classification (NCBI taxonomy): domain Bacteria; kingdom Bacillati; phylum Bacillota; class Bacilli; order Caryophanales; family Bacillaceae; genus Halobacillus; species Halobacillus seohaensis. Next base: position 43,557 of record NZ_JBHSZV010000020.1, read on the forward strand.
ATATGCTTCACGAAAAATCCTCCTCCTTCCAATGATTTTTCATCCATTTCCTTGCCCGATATAATTTCATTTCGATCGTCTTTTCAGCAAGTTGAAATTCCTTAGCCATTTCGCGGTAACTTTTCTCCTCTATGTAATAGGCTCGCACAACATCTTTATAATTCTCGGGCAATTGCTCCATCCCCTGGCGAACACGTTGAATTTTTTCTCGATATAAGAGTCTGTCCTCCACTCGATCATCCTCGAGGAATGTACGTTCAAAACCGTTATCGAGTGGATTTTCCAATCTTCTTTTCTGTTTCCTTTGTTCATCAATTGCTTTTCGAAAAGCAATTCTTCCGAGCCATGTTTTAAAACCAGGTCCTTTATAGGAAGGAAGGGCATCTAACATTTTTATAAACGTTTCTTGAGCAACATCTTCAGCATGGTTCTCGTCTCTTAGTACACTTAAAGCTACTTTAAATACATGATTTTTGTAACGCTCAATTAACATTCTAGTAGCTTGTTGATTCCCAGCTAATACTTTCTTAATCAGACGTTCATCTTGAATAGTTCGCCCCTCCCTTCCTACACCTGCTATACTACTGACGTATGGCCTTGACACTTCCCCTACATTTTTTCAAAAAAATTGAACGAAGCCCACCCGCTTCATTCAAGAAAGAGATTGTACACATTCTAGTCCTTCGTTTTTAGCAGAATTAACATAAGTGCTGACCTGATAAGCTTTGAGTCCCTCCATTTCCACTTGATTTATAAATTCGTGTGCGCCTTGAGAATCCCAAGTCACCGGTTCAATCCATTGATCCTGCTGGCTTTCAGGCAAAATAACCGGCATACGATTATGAATATCTCCCATAAACTCATTCGCTTCTTTCGTTAATATAGTACAAGTGAACCGCTCTTCCCCCTCGGTTTTCCATTGATCCCAAAGACCAGCAAAGGCGAAAAGCTGTCTATTTTCTGGTTGAATTCGGTACGGCTGCTTATAGTCCTTTTCTTTTTTCCATTCATAAAAGCTATCAGCAATAATTAAACAACGTTTCTTAGCCATTAACTTCTTAAAACTCGGTTTTTCATGAGCAGACTCGCTACGGGCGTTGATCATTTTATATCCTATTTTTGGATCCTTGGCCCATGAAGGGACGAGTCCCCAGTACATATATCCTGCTCGCTTTTTGGAACCATCATGAATAATAGCTAATACTTTTTGTCCTGGCGCTATATTATATCTAGGTTCAAAGTCAGGTATAGACGACCTTATTCCATACTCTCGTCTTATATCCTCTTCCTCTGCAGTAAGAGTAAATCGACCACACATAAGGAAAGCCCCCTCCTTTTAAAAATCAATCTCTTCATTACCAGCCAAACTTACTGTTGATTTTTCCACCATATTGCTGAAAAGCTTCGGAACTTTTCAACTTACGCTTTTCCATTAACATATTGAACCGCAACTTCTTTTCTGTTAATTGAGTGTTCCACTTATGGCCTTGATCACTTTCATAATTTTGGGCTAGCAATTCTTCCAGTTGCACTATTTCCTTTTTGAGTTGCATTTCTTCAGGAAGCATATTGGCATTTTTCAGGATGCGATAACTGTTTCTCATTTCGTCAGGGACATAGGATAATTCATCTTTTGGGAGTGGCTTCCCTTTCCCTGGTAAATTTTCAAAGTCCCCTTGCTTGATTGATTGCTTAATTTTCTCTTCAATCAAACCACCGAAATCCATAGCTAACTCTCCCTTCTAGGATAAACGTTTTATTAAGGAAGCACGATCTTCTTCAGGAAAAGCTTCAACCTCAATGATTCTTCTGATTTTCTCTTGATTATGAGGGTCATGGTATTTCACATCATTTACATCAGCAACCTTTACTCCATGAGGATTACTTGCTTTTAGAAGCAATTCGTCACCTGCTTGAACATACCCTTCCTTTAGAACACGAAGGTAGAATCCTGTATACCCCGTGGTTTGTACACGTTTAGGGAAATCGTCAATTCCATGAGTACGGGCAATGATATAACAAGGTTTGCGGGGCTTTGTCACTTGAAGCTCTGCCTCCCCCATCATAAAGATATCTCCAATGTTTACTGTCCGTTCATCTATGCCATCCACAGTAATATTCTCTCCAAATGAAGGAAAAGGAAACAACTGATTATATTCTTTTTCAAAATGTTTATAGTGTTGAGCAGGATAGAGACACACCGCTTGATCGATCCCTCCGTGGTTCTTCTTATCCGCTTGTTCATCACCTACAAAATTCAAAAAACTTAAAAACGTCGGTTCCTTTACAGGTGTTTTACGGTAAGCACTCTCTAATTCCCCTTTATCAGTTTGGTAACACTCTGGTCCCCCTACATTTAAAGAAACTAATTTATACTTCATTCCAGTTCCCCTCTCTCCACTTTTCAATCCAGGCAGGTAAATAGTCATAGCTCCATACATCACTTGGATAATCAATAAACAAATCCTCACCATTTTCGTACAAGGCTTGAACAATCTCATTGATGGCTCCAAAGTAAAAGTCGTATAAGAATTCATAGCTGAATGGTTCTTTTGGAAGATGATTCTCAGCACAAACTTGAGGATCAGAATAATTTAAATATGTTCGACACGGAATCGGTCGTACTTCGTAAGCCATACACGCTTGTGTTTCAGGGTTAAGCATAGGACACGGTAGATTAAGCTTTTTATATTCTAATTTTGTGGAGTCAGCTGTGTGATCCATCGCAAATGCTTGTTCTAGTTTGTCTTTGTGGTTTTCGTAATATTGTTCCCAGTGCTTGTATATTTCCTGTTTACGCTCTTCCGAAAAATTTTCAATCGATCGAATCATCATTTTGGCTTCCATCTTACTTATAATGATTGGAAAGTAACAACAAAAGGCACAACCTTTAAAGCAGCTCGCAGTCATGTCCGCAAATTGCTCTATACGTCCTATTTCATGGTCTACTTCTGATAATAATCGATTAAAACCATTTAATATAACATCCTCTGTTTCCAACTCGCTATTTAATAAATCATCTACTACATCATCAAAAAATTGAGTATCTAGTTCATAGGATTGATTAATTTTAGTTGATCTGTCGATGATTTCCTGATGTTTCAAATACCTTTCCATCCGGTAAAACCCCTTTAATTCTCTTTCTATCTATTATACACAGGATAAGGCCTTATCGACTACCTATAGTAGGTCCCATTAACTTCCTATTGATATAACCCCCATAAAATAAGTAAGATAGGAGAAGGACTATTATAGAAATCTGTCATCCTTGGAGGTACGCTACATGTTGTCAACTGCAGAAATAGGAATTGATTTAGGTACAGCTAATATTTTAATATATTCAAAGTCTAAAGGTATTTTATTAAATGAACCGTCCGTTGTGGCTTATAATACAGAAACACAAAGTGTCGTTGCTGTAGGTAAAGAAGCGAAAGAAATGGTTGGTAAAACTCCACGCAACATTATTCCAGTCCGTCCACTTCGTGATGGAGTAATTGCTGATTACGATATGACCACACAAATGCTAAAAGAGTTTATGAAAAAGGTTAGCCGTAAGTCAGGCGTATCTATGCGTAAACCAACTGTAGTTATTTGCACACCTTCAGGTTCCACTTCGGTAGAACGTCGAGCCATCCATAATGCTGTGAAAAGTTACGGAGCTAAACAAGTTCACTTAATTGAAGAACCTATTGCGGCAGCCATCGGATCTGATCTTCCTGTCGATGAACCTGTCGCAAACGTTATCGTTGATATTGGTGGCGGAACAAGCGAAGTAGCTATTATCTCATTTGGTGGTGTAGTATCCTGTCGTTCCATTCGCACCGGCGGAGATGTCATGGACGAAGAAATCATCCAATACGTTCGTAAAGCTTATAACATCCTTATCGGAGAGCGTACAGCCGAAAACATTAAAATGGAAATTGGCTACTCTCTAATTGATCATCAAGAAGAAAAAATGGACGTTCGTGGTAGGGATATGGTTACTGGATTACCTAAAACTATTGAAATTTCTTCCCCAGAAATTCAATCAGCAATAAAAGAGTCGCTAGAACAGCTTCTTGAGACCATTCGCGCAACGTTAGAAGATTGCCCACCTGAACTTAGCGGGGACATCGTGGACTTTGGTGTTACGCTAACAGGTGGGGGGTCTCTATTAAAGGGCATGCAAGAATGGCTCGCTAATGAAATTTCCGTCCCTGTCCATATGGCATCCAATCCATTAGAGTCTGTTGCTATCGGTACAGGTCGCTCTCTTAAAATGATACAAAAAATACAAAAGGCCGCCAAATAAGCCTTAAGAGTAGACATCCCCCCACAACTTTAATACATTTAAAATAGGCTAACCATTACAGGTTAGCCTATTTTATTTAAACTGATGAAATAAGAGGAATTCACGAAAACATCGGCGAATAGAACTATCAAGGGTAAACTTATTAGCAAAGGAGTTTTGAAAATAAATGAATCGAACTACAATTTTAAAATGGGTCACTGGAATTAGTGAAGGATTGCTCGCAATTCCCTTTGCAGGCGGCACATTCATACTTAGCATGTCTTGGACTCCCCTATTATTTATGTTTGCTCTCCATACCATCACATTAATCTTTTCCATTAAAGATAAACAGTTCAGTTCAGGAAGTATTCTTGGTATGATCACAAGCTTCATTGGAGCCATTCCGATTGTCGGCTGGATTATGCATACAATTACCGCCCTCGTTTTACTGATTGATGCATCCGTTGAGACAAAAAATTAACATCTACACAAAATGAGGTGATGATCATATTTATCTCGCTATTTATTTTCCGATTACACCAAAATAATGCCCAGCAGTTCGTGAACCTTGCTGAAAAGTTCAAACCTATCGTAACTTCATACAATGGAGAACCCTATTTATATGAAGAGGATGCTCTAACTGGTAAACACGGAGCTATGGGGCTCCTTAATCTATTCGAATTAAATGATGAGGAAGTCCTTTATTTAGGGCAGGTTGAGTTTCAATCCAAAGACGAGTACGAGCAAGCTATTCATAGTATGTACAATGATGAGATCATCAAAGAACTTTACGAACAAATTTGTGAAGTTGTAGATGTCACTTCAATGATCACTTCGACGTTTCAAGATATCAAGTCAGAAGTGTAGTACAACTGTATAAAGGGAAAGTCTCTAATCATAAGGAGTGAGGTTCAATTTATACAGTGATCTGCTTTTTTAGAGTTAACAAGCAAAAAATACAACCATTTATCAAAATGGCAAATAAAACTGGTGATCTCCTAATCTCACATGGTGCCTTGAAACATAACATTTACTATGCAAACGAATTGACTGGTTATCAAGGAACGATGGGATTGCTGAACTTATTTGAAGTAGAAGAAGACGAAGAAGTTATGTTAGGTCAATCCATCTTTAAAGATCAAGATCATTATCATCTAGTCATGAAAAATACAGGTTCAAACGATATGGTCCACTACCTAAATCATCACATTAAAGATATTATTGAAATAGATAAAATCATTAGTTCTAAATTTAAAATGGTTTAATTAACTAATAGGGGTGATTTGTAATGAAAATCGTAGTATTAGGGGCAGGAGCCCTCGGAGCTTATTACGGAGCACGATGGCAAGAAGCAGGCCATGATGTCATTTATTTAGTGCGTGAACGACGAGCCGAGCAATTGCGTAAAAACGGATTACATTTACATAGTGAAAAGGGTAATTATAAAGTACCTAACGTTCAAATTGTAGAAAGCCCTGAACAAATTGAAAATGCTGACCTAGTCTTCCTTTCCGTGAAAGGGTATCACCTGCATGGAACAATCAGCTGGTTAAAGCCTCTTGTTCAAAGAGGTGCAAAGGTCTTACCTGTATTAAATGGGATGGAACACCTGCCTATTTTACAAGAAGAACTTGGGGAAGAAGCAGTGATTGGTGGCTTAGCCTATATTATTGCTACTCTAGATGAAAACGGCCATGTCGTACATACAAGCCCTTTTCACGATCTTGTCTTTGGCCCTCTTCACACTTCTCAGCAACCAATATGTGAAGAACTTGGAATTGCATGTAATCAAGCCAATATGGGTGGGAAACAGAGCCCAAATATTCTCGAGGATATATGGAATAAATATATGTTTATCACCGCTTTTTCAGGTATTACAACCGCCACAAATTTGCCTATAGGAGACATTAGAAAGTCACCCCAAACGTTTATCATTACTAAACGCATCCTTGAGGAAATGCGAAAATTAGCAAACGTCCACAACATTCAAATAACAGAAGAACATGTTGAGGTTGCTTTCGAGAGATTAAAGGGTCTTGATGATGAAATGACATCATCCATGCATCAAGACCGTAGAAAAGGCCTCCCCCTTGAAGTAGAACATTTACACGGAGGAGCTCTCCGACTTGGAGATGAACACAACTTAGACATGCCTTATACTCAAACGATTCATGCAATGATTAAACCTTATGAAGCTTTTCAAAAGTAAATAAATCCCACTAGTTTTTATAGCTAGTGGGATTTTATTCGTTATCTAAAGATCCAGCGCGGGGTCGCTTTCCATTTTGCAATTCACGTGTGCTTAGTCCAAAGTCCATCTGTAAATGAGGATAATCTTCAAATGATTCCCAATCACCTCCCCATTCAAACCCTAAACCCTTAGCAATTTCCACTACTTCCATCCAATCTGCTTCTCCATTACCGTTCAAATCACGTTCAGTATCCCATATCACATTTCCCTCAGCAGTTGCCAATGCAAAGTCAATCGCTAAACCATAATTATGGTAGGACTCTCCACCTTCTGCGTAGCTAACAATCTCTCCCTCTTTTGATCGACCACGTTCATAAATTTCTTCTTGCTCTTCAATCGATCGAACTCCGTCAGTGATCACCACGTTAATTCCTATACCTTTCGCTTTCTCGATAAGCTCATCCTTTTTCTTATCTACTGTAGGATGGAGTTCAGTGGGAAGTTCCCCTTCTTCTACATAATATACTTGGCGTTCTTGAATATCTATCAATGAATAAACAATCGTACCACCTGCAGAAACAATGAATAGAAACCAAACCGTTCGAATAAAAATTGCTCTCAATACGTAAGTCCCTTCCTTCTAATCTTTTATGCCAATTTTATCATACGCACAATTCCCGCTTCATGATTCGACATTTGGCTATAAATGATATAATAGTCTTATATTTTAGCAGGAGGTAGAGACATGGCTCTAAAAAAAGCAACGAAGACAGTTTATGAGCTCCTAATGATCGCCTTAGCCACTTTAGCTGTCGCTACCATATGGAAAGAAACTCAATATGATAGTTATATCGTTTGGATTACATGGAGTATTTTCTTTATTGACTTCCTTTATCGATTATTCAATAGTTCAAATAAATGGACATTTATTAAAAGAAATCCCTTTATTGTTATTGCCGCCGTTCCTCTAGACGCTGTTTTTCAATTTGCTAGATTTGCTCGAATTCTTCATTTATTAAGACTTAAATCCATCACAAAATATTATACGAAACCATTCATTCACTTTTTGCAAAAACAACAATTATCTTACGTGGCAGGAGTAACAATGGTTCTCATTTTTATACTCATTATTCCGTTAAAAAATGTCGAGGCTAACTTAGAAAATTATTATCAAGCATTCTTAAGTTTGCTGACAACTCTGATCTTTTTCGGAAAGACAGCTTTTGAACCTGAAACAGGAATTGGGCAAATAATTGTCGTTGTGTTTACCATTACAGGAGTGATTTTACACGGTCTTATTATAAGTACAGTTTTGGATTATTTAATCAAAACAACGTTTATACAAAAAATCATCAACAAATGGAAAAGACAAAAAAACGGAGAAAATAAAGAATGGCAAAAAAAAGAATCTCAATAAGCCGTTGCCCTAATTGCATAAAGGGTTCACTTGTGAGATGAAAAATGCTAAATCACAGAGGAAATTACAGAACTATTCACAAGACTGTCGCAATACAATCCACATTCTAAAATCACAGTGAAAAAGGCTTAGAGAAGTTTTATCTCTAAGCCTTTTTCACTGTGATTTTTTGTTGAACTAACCCCCATATTATGAAGGACTCTCCGACAGCTCAGTCCAGTCCATACGACGCTGACCAAGGCGCATCCGTTTTCCCGGACCTTCTTGCTTTCGTGAGGAGAACGGAAACATCGGATAAGCTACTTCACGTGAACAGAATGCCTCATGCGTGAGAATCGTGTTGGGTGAGGCTTTATTCTATAGCATAGGTAAGACGCATTCTCCTATGCTGGGGTTCGTTCATTTCCATGTCGAATGGGGTGGCTTTGAAATGACGAGACTCCCGCGGGAGAAGGAGTTAGGCAAGACCCCACAGGGAGTGACAACGACCGAGGAGGCTTGCCAGTCCCCCGCAGGAAAGCGAGTTGTTTCAAAGCCACCCCTATCCCTTATACGGTAACGAACCCCCATCATCTCGGAATCGAGTCTTCAACAATCCTGTTCTGCTAGTTTAAGTACATCATTTCACAAACCTAGTAAATCAACATAAACCGCAGCAAAATCACAGGGTGTAAATATTTACTTCCACCCTTGTGAATTGCTTGTTTACACCCCTGAAGTGAACCCGTTACCAATGGCAACAGCCTTTCTTTTTCACACCTAATAACAAGTAGTTTTTCTAATACCTGTTTAAACATTACCGGAAAAAGGAATAGATATAACAACTACGGAGGTGAAGCTATGACTAATAACGATAAAAACAAATCTAGTTATAGTTCGAAGGAAATAGAAGAAAAGCTAAAAGAAGAAAAAAAACGCCCAGAAGATCCTGTGCCAGATCAAGATATGAAAAAAGAGGAACGCGAGATAGAACAAGGTCATCAATCAAAAAACGATTCCTCAACCGAAGAGAAATACAGCGAAGACTTTAAAAATAAAAATTCTAAGAAGTAAACCGAGGTGACAACAATGAAACCATTTCATGCTTATCAAATCAGGAAAACAGATGAAGGAGAAATAAACGCACAAATCGAACAGTTAACACAAGATAAGTTACCAGATAGCGATGTACTTATTAAAGTACATTATTCAAGTGTTAATTATAAGGATGGCATAGTTTCTACACCGAATAATGGTTTAGTCAAAAACTATCCAATCATCCCAGGAATTGACTTATCAGGTAAAGTAGTTGAATCAAACGATCCCCGTTTTCAAAAAGGGGACGCTGTCATAGCAACAAGTTATGAAATCGGAGTAAACCATCATGGAGGTTACAGTGAATACGCAAACGTACCTGCCGACTGGATAGTCCCTCTTCCTGATGGAATATCTCTAGAGGAATCTATGATATACGGTACAGCCGGTTTTACTGCTGCCCTATCAATACACCGCATAGAAAAGAGCGGCATTACGCCTGAAGATGGACCTGTTTTAGTCACTGGTGCTACAGGGGGAGTCGGCAGTATGGCTGTGGCTATGTTAGCAAAACGAGGTTTTAACGTCGAAGCTAGCACCGGAAGTTTAGAGCATACTGATTATTTAAAAGACCTGGGAGCCAGTAAAGTCTTATCACGTGAGGATGTCTATGACGGCAATCTCAAACCCATAACTAGCGAGCGCTGGGCTGGAGCCATTGACCCTGTAGGCGGTGAACAATTAGCCTCAATTTTAGGCAAGCTTAAATACAATGGGGCTGCAGCCGTTAGTGGACTAACAGGCGGAACTAATATTCCCGCACAAGTTTATCCATTCATTTTAAGAGGGATTAGTTTAATTGGAATCGATTCTGTTAATTGCCCAATGGATACTAGAAAAAAAGTTTGGCATCGGTTAGCCAATGATTTAAAAACAACTAATTCTTTTGAACAGATCAAATTTGAAATCACCCTTGAAGATGTACCAGCTACATTAAAGGATATATTAAATGGACAAACACGAGGTCGAGCAATAGTGAAACTTTAAATCTTGAATTTTATGGTAGTTTTATTAAAACAAAGCAGAATAAACAAAAAAACATTGACAATAACTCCAAACTATATTATATTGTTATATTAGTGCCTTCGCTATAAAGGTAAATCGGAAAAATGAGAGAGTGATGTGTATGAAACTGGCATTCTGCTATGTTTTATCACTACTTAATCACACTGGATCAGCTTCGGAGCTGTAAGGATGCAATAGAGGTAGGGATTGTGTCGTTTAAGTTGATAAAAACTACCATGTAGAAGGACCGCGGCATTATGGGTTCATAACGTATTTGCGCTAACACGTAAGTAATCAACTAAAAGAATTTACAATTTCATTATTCCGAATATAATAAGCGAGTCAGACGACGGTCTGACTCGCTTTTCTAATTTACAGCATGGTACGATTAGAAGAAACAAAGATGTTAAAGGAGGATCCCCATTGTCTTGCTATTTAAAGCAATTAGAACCTGAGGACGTACGCTTTTTACTCGATTTCTCTGAACTAAAAAAAATAGTTAAAGATATGCTTGGCGATTTTTCAAATGACCTTCGTGTAGATATTGATTTTGAAATAGCACAGGATCCTTATTACACTTCAACCGTGCGACCTATGATTGATCTTCAAAAAGAAAATGTTCTTTCCCATGATCAACAAATGAGATTAACTGAGATTGGTTTCTCCTTAGCAGATGAACCTTTTCAAAATGCAGACCATGTTATGTTCACTATCTTCGGCAGCACCTGCACAATCATCGCTGCTACTAGAGACGAAGATGGAGATTTCTTCACCATCGAAATGCCTTATCATGACTACGCAGGCCTAATAAATGACTAAAAGCACTAATCCTAGAAAGATAACGGGTTCGGTTTTGAATTACAAATTTTTTAAATTAAAATAAAGTCGTATTATGATTATAAACATAATTAACAGGATAAGTAACACCATTATTGCTACATAAAAAAGTGAAAAGCTCGGACATTTTCATGGTTTTCTTATCCTCGATTGTTGCTGTGACCGTCATTTAAAATGAAACAGTTTCTGCTAAAATAACTGACACACTTCACTGGAAATTATCATCCCCACTGTGATGGCCATATCCTCTGCTTCAATTGGCGTTATATCAGACATCTCATGCTTTAACAGGGACGGTAGAACGGCACGATTTCGATAGAAACATACGGCAAGGGGCGGTGGGGAAAGCGACTCCTTCCACACCGCCCCTTTCTCCACACAATTATCTCGGAATCGAGTCTTCAACAATTCTGCTAAGTTAGCGCAACAAGCACAACTTCGTCAATGTGCATAACTATTCGTACGTGCCCTTTCTCTGTTTCAAACGTCGGAATATTCTACTTTTCTTCTATTTTATAAACCTTACTACATCAACCAAAAAAGCAGTCCAATTCACATAAGTTGGACTGCTAGAAACTTGATAATTTAATATTTTTCACTCTTTAACCGAACCCTTACTAAAAAGATACGCCTTTTTTTATTGATGAATTTGCTTAACTCTACCTACTTGACCATCCTCTAGCCGTACCTTAATACCATGGGGATGATTAGGTGATTTAGTTAATAAATCTTTGACAACTCCACGTGTCAACTTGCCACTTCTTTGATCCTGCTTTAGAACAATATCTACTTCTATCCCTTGTTTAATATCATTTCGTTTTTGTCCGTTCATAATAACCCTCCATATTAAATTACTTCAGTAATCATACCATGGGAAAAGAATTTTATACACAAAACCTTTATCACCAAAGAAAAGACAAAAACGTTTGATTGAAAAATTCTGTTAAACGAATAAAATAGTCATTACAATAAAAAAGACACCAAATATGAGGGTGTCTTACGTAGTTTCATATTTCGCTTATCTCCAAGTCTTACTTGCTTATTTATCATATGACGTATGATTTTGGATACTTCCATCTTTTTTATGAATAATCATTTTCGTGCCTTTGTTTTTCGCAATTTCTTCAGCTCGTTGAACAGCTTCTTCTTTATTTTCAAATACATTCGATGCGCGCATAGCATCCTCCGATTTAACAGCCCACCCCTTTTCATGGGCAACAACATGCTCACCCTTTTCCATAAGTTCCGGACCACTTGATTCAGCTTTATTATCGCTGCTACGTAAACTGTTATCAGACATGTTCCTTATTTGGTCAATTTCACTTTTACTAGCTTTTTCATGCCACTCTTTAGCTTGCTCCGTAGCAATAGGAATAGCACGTCCTTCATCATACCCTTCATCAATCATTGCATTGGCAATCTCTATGGCTTTTTTTCGAACAGTTGTATCAAGGTTCTTCAATGAACTAGGATAATCATCCATATCCCACGGCATATTCTCACACTCCTTTTCTTCACAGTTTATTAATGTTTACCTTTCCTAGACATTTATTAAACAATTTTCGTTCGTCAAAATCAGACAAAATCAACCAATATGAAGTTTTCTAAAAAAAATCATGAAAATATTAAATTTTTATTAGAAATGAACTACGTATTGTGTTAGAATTCCTAACATAGGATAATTCAGAGATTTCACACTATTCATTTAGCACACAAATCTCAAAAATTAAAGTAAAGGTGAGGGAAAAGAAATATGACTTATACGAAGGAATCGATTAAGCAGATTGTGAATGAAGAAAATGTAGAATTTGTTCGTTTAGAATTCACTGACATGCTAGGAGATACTAAAAACGTAGAACTTCCAATTGAAGAAATTGACACAGCATTGAATAACGAAGCCATGTTCGATAGTTCTTCTATTTCCGGTTTCTCTGACATTCAAGAAAGCGATATGTATCTTTATCCAGATTTAGATACATTTTTAATCTTACCACAAGCTGTAGACAATGACCGTATCGCTCGTTTTATTTGCGACATTTATACTCCAGAAGGTGAACCTTTTGAAGGAGATCCAAGGTATATTCTAAAAAGGGCTATGCAACAAGCTTCTGATTCAGGCTACACTGTCAACGTTGGTCCGGAGCCAGAATTTTTCCTTTTCAAACTAAATGATGAAGGTTACCCTATTCGTAAAATGAATGACCGTGCTGGCTACTTCGATGCTTCACCGAAGGATAAAGGCGATAATGTACGTCGAGACATTGTTCGTACACTTAAGAAAATTGGTTTCGAAATGGAAGCTTCTCACCATGAAGTAGCTGAAGGTCAGCACGAGATTAACTTCCGTTATGATCAAATGTTAAAAACAGCGGATAATATCCAAACCTTTAAAAATATTGTAAAAGAAGTAGCCACAAATCACCAATATCACGCAACCTTCATGCCAAAACCTGTTACTGGTGGTAATGGATCAGGTATGCACTGTAACCTTTCTTTATTTAAAGGTGGAAATAGTGCCTTTTACGACAACGGGTCCTCTGATGAATTATCAGAAACGATGAAGCACTTTATGGCTGGAATTCTTCACCGTGCAAGTGGTATCGCTGCGATTACCAATCCAAATGTAAACTCTTATAAACGTTTGGTTCCAGGGTATGAAGCCCCTGTAAGTGTCGCATGGTCTCACTCTAACCGCAGCTGTATGATTCGCGTACCAACAACACGTGGAATGGGAACACGCTTTGAAGTACGTAATCCAGATCCTACAGCTAACCCATACTTGACGTTAGCCGTACTCACTCAAGCTGGTCTTGAAGGTATTCGTCACAAAATGGATCCAGGTGAAGCAGAATCTCGTAACCTATACGAAGTAACAGATGATAGTGTTCCAACTTTACCAACCAACTTAAAAGAGGCTCTACAGTCTCTAAAACAAGACGAAGTACTAATGGACGCTCTAGGAGAACATACTTCCAGAGTATATATCGAAGAAAAAGAAGAAGAATGGACAAACTATTCTCTACAAGTAAGTCAATGGGAACTTGACCATTATATGAGTAAATAAAACAAACTAGTATATTCTAAATCCCTCGTGATTCCAACTATCTCCAAATTGAATCACGGGGGATTTTTAAAATTCTATATAATTACTCATCATCATTTGAAATTTTAAGATCACCTTTACTTCGATCTTCTTCTTCTAAATCATTCATTCCATTTGTAAGTTCATCTAATTTATTTTCTAAAGCACTCATGAAATTCATCTTTGAGTCTAAACTTTCTTCATACTCAAAGGATTGACCTATCAAACCTTTCAATTGCTCTTCAAGTTGAGATATAAAGTCTAGTTCTCCACCCTCTTCTGTCACTTCAGCAAAAATCTCCTTTTCCGCTTCTAGTAACTGATTAACCCTTTTATTTAGCGTTTCATTGTTCTCTTGTAGTAATGTGTTGTTTCCTGTTAACTCTTCTATCGTTTCTTCATAAGCACTCTCATTTTCTTTACTTTTATGAATTTCTTGATCCTTTTCTTCTATTTCTAAAAGCACTTGTTTTTCTTTTTCTAATAACTGATTTAGCTTATCATTTAAGTTTTCGTTATAATCATGTAGTAGTGTATTTTCTCCAGTTAACTCCTTGATCGTTTTTTCATATGCATTCTCATTCTCTTTTATTTCTCGAATCTCCTGCTCTTTTTCTTCAACTACCTTAAATGCCTGACTCTTTGCAGCTACTAACTGTGTTATATCTTCATTTAACTTGTCATTGTGCTCTTGTAATAATGTGTTCTCTCCTGTTAACTCTTCTATCGTTTCTTCATATGCATTTTCATTCTCTTTTATTTCTCGAATCTTCTGCTCTTTTTCCTCCATAATTGATCTTACTTGGTCTTCTTTTTCTTCAACTACCTTAAATGCCTGACTCTTTGCAGCTACTAACTGTGTTATATCTTCATTTAACCTATCATTGTGCTCTTGTAGTACTGTGTTCTCTCCTGTTAACTCTTCTATCGTTTCTTCATATGCTTTCTCATTCTCTTTTATTTCCCGAATTTCCTGCTCTTTTTCCTCCATAATTGATCTTACTTGGTCTTCTTTTTCTTCAACTACCTTAAGTGCCTGATTCTTCGCAACTACTAACTGTGTTACATCTTCATTTAACTTGTCATTGTGCTCTTGTAATAATGTGTTCTCTCCTGTTAACTCTTCAATCGTTTTTTCATATACTTTCTCATTCTCTTTTATTTCCAGAATTTCCTGCTCTTTTTCCTCCATAATTGATCTTACTTGGTCTTCTTTTTCCTCGACTACCTTAAATGCCTGACTCTTTGCAGCTACTAACTGTTTTATATCTTCATTTAACTTGTCATTGTGCTCTTGTAATACTGTGTTCTCTCCTGTTAACTCTTCAATCGTTTCTTCATATGCATTTTCATTCTCTTTTATTTCTCGAATCTCCTGCTCCTTTTCCTCGACTACCTTAAATGCCTGATTCTTCGCAGTTACTAACTGTGTTATATCTTCATTTAACTTGCCATTGTGCTCTTGTAATAATGTGTTCTCTCCTGTTAACTCTTCTATCGTTTCTTCATATGCATTTTCATTCTCTTTTATTTCCCGAATTTCCTGCTCTTTTTCCTCGACTACCTTAAATGCCTGACTCTTTGCAGCTACTAACTGTGTTACATCTTTATTTAACTTGTCATTGTGCTCTTGTAATAATGTGTTCTCTCCTGTTAACTCTTCTATCGTTTTTACATATGCTTTCTCATTCTCTTTTATTTCCCGAATTTCCTGCTCTTTTTCCTCCAGACTGGATTCTGTTTGTCTCCTCATTTCCTCTTGTTCTAAGATAATTTGATCTAAGTCACTAATGTGTTCCTTCAACCCTAGTATTTCTTTCTTGTATGCCGTTGTACTTTCATCAGTCTGACTGTTTACTTCATTTAGTTCCTCTTTTAGTTTTTCTACCTGTTCATAAGCATTCACTTTTGCTATTTTTTCTGTTTCATAATATTTTTTCTGATCCTCAAAGTTCTTTTGTAAATGAATATAACTTGCTTGTAATAACGCCGTATCACTTTGCTGTTGAGCTAATCGTTTACGATTTAGGGTCAATTCCTTTTCTATAGTCTTGATCTCACTAAATAAGCTCTGTTTTTGATTTGTTAAATTTGAAATCTTTTCTTCAAGTGAACCTTTTTCTTTTTTTAACCTCTCTTGTGCTTCCTTATAAACGGTAAACTGTTTATCATTCCCCCTTAATCGTTTGTCTAATTCTCCTTTCGCTGCATTGACTTGAATGACTAAATCTTCTTTTTCCTGTATCAAATATTCGTTTTCTGTTTTAAGCTTTTCTAGCAAGGAGTAGTGATAGTTATCCTGATAATCTTTGACTTTATCCTTGTATTTATCTAATTCAGCTTTAAAGTAAATTAGTCTTTGTTGCATTTGTATAGGATCACTTTTCATACCGTTAACCTCCGATAAATACTTTACTTTTCCTAGGCGAATACATACATTATCTGTATGTTTGAACATAGAGATTGTTACTTATAGAAAACCCATATAAAAAGAACTGCCCCATAGCAGTCCTCGACTAATCCTATTCAATATATCTCTTATAAATTCCTATGAACCTCTAATATTGTTGATTTCTTATACATATTCCCTACGATTACAATGTTATCGTTCTTGAAGCATCCTTCTCTGTAACCTAAAGTGTTTATGTCTCGTGAAGTTATTGCTAAAAGGAAAAGCCGCCCAATAAGGACGGCCACTTCTATGGTTTTAAAATTAATTTACCTTTTGTTTTTCTTCCCTGCAATAATTCATGAACACGAGCAGCATCTTCCAAATCGTAAACACCGCCAACCGTTAATTTTAATTTACCTTGATTAACGAGAGATAAAAGTTCTCCCAAACTTTTTTCAAATAAGACCGGTTTTTTCATAATTTGTGGTAGGAAAAAGCCAATAACCGATAAATTACGGTTCATTAATCCAGATGGATACATTTCTGCTGGATTCCCGCTTGCGACTCCGTAAATAACGACTCGTCCAAATGATCGCATACACTTGATCGTTTCGTGAAAAATATCGCCGCCTACCATTTCTAAGGCGATATCGACTCCTTTTCCTCCTGTAGCATCCATGACGATTTCTCGCCAATTTGGGTTTGTATAATTAACAACATGATCTGCTCCTAATTCTTTAGCTAAGGCTAATTTCTCTTCCGTACTCGCTGTTGCAATCACGTTTCCCGCACCAAAATGCTTAGCTAGCTGAACAGCTAAAGACCCAACTCCACCAGCTGCCGCATGCACTAGTACGGTTTCTCCTTGTTCAATCCTCCCCATGGTCGTCAGCAAGTGATAAGCTGTTAATCCTTGCAACGGGAGAGATACAGCAGTTTCATCATCTAACCCATCAGGTAGAGGAATTAACGTATTTGCTTGCGTCGTAACAAACTCAGCATAACCTCCTGATCCCACTAATGTAACAACACGGTCTCCTTTAGAAAACTGATCAACATACTCCCCCACTTCTTCTACTATTCCCGCAACTTCTGCACCAGGAGTAAATGGTAGAGGCGTGGGTATCACATACTCCCCTTGTCGTCTTGCTGTATCCGCGTAATTAACACCTATCGCAGTAACTTTAACTAAAACTTCACCTTGCTTAGGAACCGGACGTTCTACCTGGTTTGTTTGTAGTACATCAGGTCCGCCATATTCCTTAAATTGAACAGCTTTCATAAATGACCCCTCCTTACTTCCCTAAAAATTCAGGCTTGCGTTTTTCTTTGAAAGCTTGAACACCTTCTTTGTGATCATCACTAGACACCATCATTGTTTGAGTTATTCTCTCTTGTTCAAGAATCGTAGCCAGGTCTGAACGTTCTGATTGATCCACTATTTTTTTCATCATCCCTAGAGCTCTACCTGGTCCCTTCGACAACTTCACTGCATAGTTCAATGCCTCTGTTTCAAGATCAGCAAGTGGCACGACACGATTCACTAACCCCCATTCTCGAGCTGTTTCTACAGAAATCGGCTCAGCATTAAACAGTAATTCCTTCGTACGGTAAGGGCCTAAGATCCTTGATAAGAAATAGTGACCTCCTCCATCTGACACTAGACCCACTTGAGCAAAACTTAAAACAAATTTTGTCTCTTCACCAGCAATGATTTGATCACAAGCTAAAGCCAAGTTAAAAGCTGCTCCTGCAGCATAACCATGAACGACAGCCACAACGGGTTTACTTAGATCCTTTATCATAAGAATTAGCTTATTTAACTCCCCAACGTGATCGTATAAATCACTTGCTGTGGATTCCCCACCCATGGTTTTAACATCACCACCAGCTGAGAAAGCGCGTCCAGCACCAGACAACACCACAACTTTAATTTCATTATTATGTTCAGCTTCTAAAATTGCATCTTGAAGCCCTAAAATCATATGGTCTGAAAAAGCATTCAAACGATCCGGCCGATTCAATGTACAAGAAAGCACAGGTCCGTTTACACTTACACTTAAATGATCATTACCTAATTTACCCATTTCTCTCCACTCCCTATTTAAGAAATATAGTGTTTTTCTTCAATCATCACATCTGCAATTGCACGATTACGTTCAATGGAGTCTTCCCATTGATATTCACTTAATAATACAGCGACACTACGCATAGTCCTTATACGTTCTTCTCCTTTCAGTAAACTAGACAATAAAGTGGTAATGGTTTGTTGTACGTTAAGAGTCTTATTTTCAAGAACGGTATATGAAAGCTTAGTCTTGAGTTCAGCCTCAGGATCAGATGATTGAATAGCCTTAATTGTGCGAAGAACAGTAGATTCACTCTCATAAATCGCAATGGCCAAGTCGGCCAAATTCATTAGTATTTCCTGCTCTGTTTGGATAGCGTTTCCGTATATTCGAAAAGCAGCGCCAGCACAAACCAAGTAGAGGTCTTTAAATAAGCGGACGGCCTCTTGCAATTTTTCCAAAGGACCTTCAACGTTTTTATATGTGCCGTTCTTCAAGGATTGTTCTGCTTTTTCCATTAGCGTTTGGGCATCGAATTGATTTTTTGCTGCTTTTTTGAAAAAGGTTCCGGGGATCAACAGTCGATTGATTTCGTTCGTACCTTCAAAGATACGATTGATGCGCGAGTCGCGATACGCTTGCTCAATCGGATATTCTTTAATGAATCCAGCGCCGCCGTGAAGTTGTAATGATTCGTCGGCGATTTCATCTAAAGTCTCTGATCCGGTGATCTTACATATTGCAGATTCTAGGGCATGTTCATTCATAGCCTTTGCGATTGCCTTATGATCGGTTGAATCGTAATAATCACCCAATGCGGATTCAATGTGCCCTGCTGTACGGTACAGTAGTGATTCGGTAGCATACAGTCGTGCAGACATATGGGCAATTTTTTGTTTGGTGGCATTAAATTCAGCAATGGTGTGACCGAATTGCTTACGTTCGGTTATATGTTCTAACGCTAATTGCAAGCAATATTTGGCTGCTCCTGTAGTGGCGAATCCGAGGTTGAATCGCCCTAAGTTTAAGACGTTCAGTGCAATTAAATGACCTTTACCTACTTCACCGAGCAAATTCTCTTTAGGCACTTCACAATCTTCTAATATAACCGAGCAGGTAGAAGAGCCTTTGATACCCATTTTATTTTCTTCAGGACCTATTGATAATCCTCTGAAATTTCGCTCAACGATGAATGCGCTGAAATGTTGACCATCTACTTTTGCGTAGACGATAAAGGTATCTGAGAATGAGGCATTGGTAATGTAAAGTTTGGTTCCATTTAAAATGTAGTGAGTCCCTTCTTTGTTAAGGGTTGCTTTGGTTTTAGATGATAAAGCATCTGAACCTGCGTCTGGTTCTGTTAGGCAATAGGCTCCAATATATTCGCCACTGGCTAACTTAGGTAAATATTTTTCCTTTTGCTGAATTGTACCAAAGTAAGTAATGGGTAAAGTTGCAATACAAGTGTGATTGGAATGAGCCACACTATAGCCACTGGCGTTTCCTAATGCTTCACCTACGATAGCTTTACTAATTTTATCTAGCCCCAAACCGCCATATTGTTCAGGAATACTGTGCCCTAGTAACCCTAACTCTCCAGCATGCTTCATTTTATTTGAGACTAAATTAAAATCTCCTGCTTCTATTTCCTTGCGATATGGATGTATTTCCTGGGAAATAAACTGTCGAGCCGTGTCGGCTATCATTTTATGTTCTTGTGTTCGATCTTCTGGAGTGAAAATGACTTCTGGAAGCACTTCAGATATTAAAAAGTCTCCTCCTTTAACTACACTTTCTACAGGATTCATCTATTCAACCTCCTTAATTTGCCTAGTGGATGGGTCATACTTTCCAATTGTGTGGAGCACACCTTCTTGTGCCACAAACTTAATCTCCTGTTCATCCAACCCAGCTTTAACTAAAACTTCACCAATCCGTGTTGAACGAAGAAGTTGAAACGGTGAGATGGACAGCCCGTTATAAAAAAGAAGGGCAGTTTGCGCTGCGTCAGAGAGTTCAAAGTTTCCCTTTTCTACTAAGTAAGAGATGAGGCTCCCTGCTCCATAAAAATCCTCCATCGTGTAATGACCACTGCTACCTGAACAGACAAGTACGACCGTATCGTCATTGTGATTCTCAATTAAGTGCTTAGCCATTTCTCTATTATTCAATAAAGAAGAGGTGTAAAGGTGATCTGCCTGGCTTGATCGGTTAATGGCAACTGTTCCATTTGTCGTAGAAAGAATTAGATGTTTCCCTTTAACAATCGGGTTTAAATGGGTCCGAAGAGGGTGATGAAACCCTTCGATAGTACGACCTTGATCCTCTCCTGCTAATACATAAGGTTCCTCAAGCGATTTTGCTTTTTCACGAGCTTGAGATTGATCATATACAGCTATTACTGAACTTGCTCCATCAGCTAATGCTGCTGTTATCGTGGAAGTCGCAAAAAGCACATCAAATACTACAGCTACTTTCCCCTTCATTTGTTCTGGCTGAATATCTTCTTTTTTGAAGATGAGTTGAATTTTCCCCATGATTATAGACCCGCCGTTTCTTCTGCATGTTTGATTAAGTTATTTACAAATACATTCATTTGAGCGAATCGCGGATCATTCGTTTGTCCTTTTTTGTAACGGTAGTAGATCTGTTGTATGATGCCAGCTAGCTTGAAATAGGCAAAGGTGACATAGACGTGGATCTGTTCTAAATCACGACCGCTTTTTTCGGCATACTTCTCAAGAAACTCATCCCGAGTATAAAAACCTTCTTGAGCGGTAAGTGGAACTTTACCAAGTCCTGTTTTCAATAATTCAGGGTCGCCACTTTCAATCCAGTAACTCATTGCAGCTCCAACATCTGCTAGAGGATCGCCAACTGTTGTCATTTCCCAGTCAAACAGCCCAACCATGTCAGCTTGTTCATTGAACATGGCATTATTGAGCTTATAGTCATAATGAATAATTGAAGCTTCCATTGAAGACGGGATATTACTTTTAAGCCAATCTTTTAAACGGTCACCTGTGACAACATCATCTGTTCTCGCCTGATCATATCGCTTAATCCAACCATGAATTTGCCTTTCCATAAACCCTTCTGGCTTCACCATATGTTGGAGCTCTGTTTTTTTATAATCAATAGAATGCAGCTCTACCAATCGATCAACCATGGATTCTGAAAGTCGTTTCCCTAGTTCAGGTGATGCTGCTACCTCTTCAGGAAACTTTGTATCAAAGACGAGACCATGCCTTCGTTCCATAATGAAGAATGGTTTCCCTAGTACCTTTCCAGAATCGAATGCATAAGGTTCAGGGGCTAACGGAAATACAGGGTGAAGCGCTTTCAATATTTTGTACTCACGCTCCATGTCATGGGCTTTAGGAGCAACTGGACCCATTGGCGGTCTGCGTAGTACAGCTTCCCAATCTCCAACTTTTAATTGATAAGTTAGATTGGAATGACCTGTACCAAATTGACGGACTTGAAGTGGCGCTTTCGGGAGATTAGAAATATGTTGATGTAAAAAAGTCTCAACCTTCTCAAGGTCCAACTCTTCTCCTTTTCTTACCTCACGTGTATCCTTCGTTTGTTCCATGGTTAGACCTCCTTAATTTGCTGCCATTTGATGAATTTCTAACTGTTTTCTCATAGTAGCGGTCAATGGTTTACTCGCTTGCTTGTCGAAGTCAAACTGAACAATAACCGAGGTGCCTTTTGCTACGAGTTCACCAGAACGTTCCTCATAAATGTCTTGTTCAATGTGGAAGCTTGAGTTCCCCATCTTAATGACCCCACTTTTAATAAGAAGATTCTGACCATAATAGACTTGACGAACAAAGTCACATTTAATGGAAGCTAATATAAAATTCCAATCGTCATCAACAAGTTGAAGATCATTAAAAAATTGAATTCTTGCATCTTCCATATAAATAAAAAAA
Organism: Halobacillus seohaensis; assembly: GCF_042663045.1. Lineage (NCBI taxonomy): Bacteria > Bacillati > Bacillota > Bacilli > Caryophanales > Bacillaceae > Halobacillus > Halobacillus seohaensis. The sequence goes on from NZ_JBHSZV010000020.1 coordinate 65,832, forward strand.
TTATTGTTATTTACATGTCCGAGCAGGTCTGTTTCACAAAACCGCACTGAAATTTGTGTATCGTGCATAGCTTCCCACCCTTTACCTTTTTGCTTTTGAGTTATAACTATAGAAGCCTTTTCCAGTCTTTCGACCGAACTCTCCTGCTTCTACTTTATCGATGATCGTCTGGGACGGCTTATCATTAGGGTCTCCTGACTCTGCATATTTCTGTTGCATTACATAGTAACCAATATCAATTCCTGATAAATCCATTAATTCGAAAGGGCCAATTGGATGGCGAAGCGCTTTTCTGGTAATTTTATCAATATCTTTAAAGTCAGCATAGCCACCTTCATACAAGGACATCGCTTCTTTTTGAATAGCAAAAAGAATACGATTGGCAATAAACCCTGAGATCTCTTTCTGCAAAAGAACAGCCGTCCGGTTCATTTGTTCACATACACCCATTGCAAGTTGAGCAGATTCGTCGGAAGTGTGCTCTCCTTTAACGACCTCAACACAATCCATCACAAGGGGCGGAAAGAAAAAGTGCATATTACAAACATTACCTGGTCGGCTAGTAGCGTCAGCTAAGAGTGAGCTTACGATTGTTGATGAATTTGTAGCCAACACCGCGTGCCTTGGCGCAACTTCATCTATTTTTGTGAAAACTTCTCGCTTTACGTCTAATTTTTCAACGACTGCTTCAATAACAAGATCAGCTTCACCAGCAGCCTCACGCATATCCGTTGTATAATGAATTCTTTCAAAAGCAAGGTCTCGTTCTTCTACAGAAAGCTTATCTTTGCTTACCCATTTATCCATAATATCCTTAAGCTTAACTTTAGCGTGGTGTAAGGAATCTTCACTAATATCTTGTAAACTCGTCTGATAACCACCAAGGGCACTAAGCATTGCAATCTGATGGCCCATTGCCCCTGCACCTACAACCGCTATATTTTGAACATTCATCATATCTCCTCCTCAATCATTTCTCTATCGCCAATCGCATCGGTTAAGAGTTCCTATGACCATTAACAAGACGCGTGCATCCCTCCATCTACAACAAGAACATCCCCTGTGACGTAATTGGATGCATTTGATGCAAGAAATAAAGCCGCACCTTTTAAATCTTCTTCACTCCCAAATCTTCCAAGGGGCGTACGATCTAGTATGAATTCTCCCCCTTGTTCAAGAAGCCCTTTTGACATTTTAGTAGGGAAAAATCCCGGTGCTAGTGCGTTCACTTGAATATTTTTTTCTCCCAACTTCAAGGCAAGATCTTTAGTAAAGGTGACTACGGCTCCCTTGCTTGCATTATAGCCAATGGTATCCATGAAGCGAGGATCAGTTCCTCCAAGTCCGGCAACTGAAGCAATGTTAATAATTTTTCCTGATTCCTGTTCAACCATCACTTCACCTACTTTTTGCGACATTAGAAACGTTCCGGTGACGTTGACATTCATAACCTTTTGGAAAGCTTCTAACGGCATTTCTAAAGCCGGTGCTCCCCAAGTAGCTCCACTATTATTAACTAATATATCGATGCTGTTGAATTCTTCAAGAGTTTGGTCAATAACTTGTTGAACATCCTCAGGATTCGTGATATCACAACCCAAGGCTAGCGTTTGGATTCCAAGATTATTTTCTAAACGTTCCGCTACTATTTCACATGCTTCTTTTTTCCGAGAACATAAAACAACATTCGCACCAGCTTCCGCTAAACCTTCAGCAATCTGTTCCCCTAAACCACGGCCGCCTCCCGTAATAATTGCGGTTTTTCCTTTTAAATTAAATAGTTCCATAACGTTCAAAATGATCACTCCTTATATTTAGATAGCTCTAGTTTAGCAATTTGCCTGCGGTGAACTTCATCAGGGCCGTCCGCTAATCTCAGTGTCCTTGAGTTAGCCCATTGTGCTGCAAGAGTGAAATCCTCACTTACACCAGCTGCTCCATGAGCTTGAATTGCCCGATCAATCACTTTAAGCGCCATATTTGGAGCAACAACTTTAATCATTGCAATTTCTGTTTTAGATGCTTTATTTCCAACAGTGTCCATCATGTATGCTGCTTTTAATGTAAGAAGTCTTGCCTGTTCAAGCTCAATTCTAGAATCAGCAATCCACTCTTGGATTACACCCTGTTCAGCGAGTGGCTTATGAAACGCGATACGATTTTCCACACGCACACACAAATCTTCAAGCGCACGTTCGGCTGCTCCAATAAGACGCATACAATGATGAATGCGACCCGGTCCAAGCCTACCTTGGGCAATTGCAAAACCTTTTCCCTCATCCCAAATCATATTGGTTGCAGGAACCCTGACATTTTCAAAATCTATCTCTCCATGGCCATGAGGGGCATGGTCGTAACCAAAAACTGAGAGCATTCGTTTAATTGAAACGCCTGGTGTGTCTAAAGGTACTAGAATCATAGATTGTTGCTCATATTTAGTGGCTTCAGTATCGCTCTTCCCCATAAAAATTGCTATCTCACAGCGAGGATCACCAGCTCCAGAAGACCACCATTTCCGTCCGTTAATAACATACTCATCTCCATCTCGTTCAATCCGTGCCTCTACATTCGTCGCATCAGACGAGGCTACATCAGGCTCCGTCATAGAAAAGCAAGAGCGAATCTCTCCTTCTAGAAGTGGCTTCAACCATTTTTCTCTTTGTTCATCACTTCCATATCGTGACAACACTTCCATATTTCCTGTATCCGGTGCATTGCAATTAAAAATTTCAGGGGCAATTAACGATCGCCCCATGATTTCACAAAGTGGAGCATACTCTAAGTTCGTCAATCCAGCTCCATATGTAGCATCCGGATGAAACAAATTCCATAGTCCTTGCTCCTTAGCTTTAACTTTTAACTCTTCCAAAATCGGCGGTATCTCTGTCCATCTTGATTGCTGAGCATTTAACTGCTCCTCGTATATCTTTTCATTAGGATAAATTTGTTCGCTCATAAAATCATTAAGTTTTCGTTGGTACTCTTTAACTTTCTCTGAGTAGTCAAAATTCAATTGATCGTACTCCTTTCCCGCTCAATAACATACCAAATGGTTAGTATGTATATATTCTATTTTATACCGACAATTCTGAAAATTCAAGTGATAACTGAATACTTATTCATTTCAAGAGGGTGTTCACCGTTGCATTACATATCGTTAAATAATAAAGTCGGAATAAAGCAAATTCCAAGTTTAACTGCATCACCTTTTACTGTTTTATTTACTGTGGATTAAGTAAAACTCCAAATAATGGCTACCCCTAGAGAAATTAATAGTATCAGCAACACTTGCAAACATATTCCAACGATACTACATATCTTTCCACCCATTGCCATCCCTCGATAATTTTCACTAGTATCCGTGATTTTTAATGTTTTATTGGCATAGGAAAGACCTAATATACCTAGAATCAAACCCATGAGCGGAAATAAAATCGATAAAACCCCAAGAATAATAGAAGCTTTTGCAGAACTATCCTCATCATTCATTACGCTGCTCCCTTCTTGTTCTTCGACGATGTGTAAACAACCTCGCTTTATAAATCTTCTTACACTCTTTTCTATATATCTTCTTAAAACCCTTCCACGATATAAAACACAAAAGAGCCTTATTCAATAAAGATAAGGCTCTCGTTGCTCATTTTATACTTTGTTACCTACATATTCATCTAAGGTAATATTAGATTTTTCAGCAAGAGTTTTTCCTAGTTGTTCATCGGCATGGTAGAAATTCGCTATTTGACGACCTACAATACTGCGATCCTCAATCTGATCGAAATCCATCATTACATTACGGATTAACGCGTTTTTCTTATCCTCATCAAAGCTTCGATAAATCCTACCGGCCTGACCAAAGTAGTTTGGTTTATCAATAACTTCGCGGCCCGCATCACCTTGTATCGGCTGAGCTGGATCCTTGTAGCCATCAACAGGTGCTGGTTCACCATCTCTACTATTTGGCTCATAGTTTGTATGACGAACACCTGAGTCTCTACCCATAAACCCATCCTGCTGGTTATTGTTCACCTCTACTTTTGGACGGTTAATTGGCAATTGTTGATAGTTCGGTCCAACACGATGACGCTGAGTATCTGAATAAGAGAATAGACGTCCTTGTAGAAGTTGGTCTTCAGAAGGAAGCATGCCAGGTACAAGCACTCCTGGATTAAAACCAACCTGCTCGGTCTCCTCGAAGAAATTATCTACGTTTTTATTTAACGTCATAGTTCCGACAAGCTCCCAAGGAATATCTTCTTCTAACCAATCCTTCGTAGCATCCAGTGGATTAAAGTCAAAGTCATTCAGTTCATCTGGACGTAAAACTTGTACATAAAGATCCCATTCAGGATAATCACCTTTTTCAATAGCATTGTACAAGTCTACGGAAGCATGGTTAAAGTCTTTACCTTGAACTTCTTGAGCAGCATCAGGAGTTAAGTTTTTCATCCCCTGCTTAGTTTCCCAGCGAAGTTTCACATAGAATGTTTCTCCTTGTGCATTATACCATTTGAAAGCATGAACACTAGATCCACGCATGTTTCGGTAAGTGGCAGGAATCCCTTCGTCTGTAAAAAGGTGAAGCATCATATTAGTAGTTTCTGGAGAAAGGGACATGAAATCCCAATAGCGGGCCGGATCCTGAACATTTGTTATTGGATCTGGCTTTAAAGAATGAATAACATCTGGGAATTTAATTGCATCACGAATAAAGAACACAGGAAGAGTATTACCTACGAAATCATAGTTCCCTTCATCTGTGTAAAACTTAACTGAAAAACCACGTGGGTCCCGAGCTGTTTCAGGGGAGTGCTTTCCGTGAATTACGGTTGAGAAACGAGTAAAAAGAGGCGTTTCTTTCCCTGCTTCCTGTAGGAAATCTGCTGTTGTATATTTACTCATACTATTCTTCGTAATGAAGACACCGTGAGCTCCGGCACCACGTGCATGAACAACACGCTCGGGTATACGTTCACGATCGAAGTGAGCGATTTTTTCGATCATTTGATAGTCTTCGATAAGTATGGGGCCATTTCTACCTGCAGTTCTTGAGTTCTGGTTATCAGAAATAGGTACACCTTGATTGGTCGTCATACGCTTCTTATTGTTTTGATCTGACATAATACCCTCTCTTTCATAGGAAAAGTAGATTTGCCCATAACAAGTCAATAGACCCATCAGGACTATAGTAAGTAAATACCCCACAAAAAACATGACAAAACTACTTTTTACTGATTATTATCTGAAAACCGTTAGAATTTTTTCAATAATACTGCCCATCCCTTTTATATGGATAATTGCGACTAACTTCTTTCTTGTATAATTGATAAGCACTTTGTAAGACAGCTATTTGTTAAAGTGGTAAGCTATTGAAATTGGAGGAGGAATACTTATGAAAATTTTTGACGAATATATATTGCCATCGGGCGTTGAATTAAAAAATCGCGTCCTAATGGCACCTATGACAAACTTTTTATCAAATGAGGACGGTTCAGTTTCCCTTAAGGAACTTGACTACTATGCTCGTCGTTCCGGCGGCGTTGGAGCAGTCCTAACCGCATGCGCCAATGTTAACGCCCAAGGAAAAGGATTTGAAGGTGAAATCGGTATCGATCGAGATGAACTGATCCCTGGTTTAAGAAAGTTAGCTGCTAGCATTCATGAACAAGGCTCAAAAGCGATCATCCAAATTTATCACGGGGGTCGCATGTGCCCACCCCACCTTGTACCTGATAACGATACGGTCAGTGCAAGCGCAATTCCCGCTGAGCGTGAAGGAGCAAAAACTCCACGCGCAATGACGGAAGATGAAATCGAACAAACGATTATTGATTTTGGTGAATCCACACGTCGTGCAATTGAAGCAGGATTTGATGGCGTTGAAATTCACGGTGCGAATACCTATTTGCTTCAACAGTTTTTTTCTCCCCATTCCAATCGTCGCAACGACCAATGGGGTGGAGATGTTCAAGATCGTATGAATTTTCCACTTGCTGTAGTAGAATCCGTAAAAAAAGCAGTCACAGTTCATGCGGACAAACCATTTATTATCGGCTATCGTCTATCTCCAGAAGAACGCGAACAACCAGGTATTACAATCGATGATACCTTACAGTTTGCAGATGTGCTAGCAACACAAGATCTAGACTACCTACACATTTCTCTGTCAAAATTCGAACAAAGTTCAATGAGAGATGCGAATGCGACAACGCCAGTAATTAAACAAATCCAGCACCGAGTGGGTCACCAAGTTCCCGTAATGGGCGTTGGTTCACTTTACACTGCTGAACAAGTGGAACAATCCCTAGAAACCGTTCCACTCGTTTCCCTAGGCCGAGAACTTTTAATTGATCCCGACTGGATACAGAAAGTTAAAAGCGAAGAATCCGTACAGACAAAGATGGATCCAGAAAAAAAGGAAGAAGTTATCATACCTGAACCTATGTGGACTAATATTATGAGTGTTCCAAACTGGATTCCTGTGAAAGAATAAAAACAAGCCTGCTTAATTGCTACTTTAGCAAAAGAGCAGGCTTGTATTTTAAAAACTTTTGCTTAATCTGATGATCTAACCAAAGGTTTCCAAATGGAATAAAAGCAACCACAATAGCACTAACAATCCACTTCAACGACCAGCGGATCTTCAATGTCGTGTACGCTATAATTAGTAGATACGCTATAAACAAAAACCCATGTAGAGCTCCAACAACACTTACCACTTCAGGAATTCCCACTAAATATTTTAAAGGCATCGCTATCAATACCAAAAGTAGAAGCGATCCCCCTTCTATTAATCCCGCAATCCGAAAGCCTTGCATAGGTTTAAGTTTCATACAATTGAACCTCCCTCTTAACTCTCAAAACTATAAATTAACATAGACCGAAATATTTTGTGGTGCGATAATAAAAAGAAGACCCCGGTCCCCATCCTATTAATAAGCAAAACCGAAAGAGAGTGATGCTTTATAAAAAGAAATATGACACCAGAACATATCCAACTCGAAGTGCTTCACACCCGCATGCTCCAGGATCATTTTAAACGAAGCGATATCCAAACACAATTGCTCAAACAGTCAGCCGGCCATTTTGGAGAAACAACCACCGATCATTTCCTTCAATATATCACTCAAGAAAACTACCACGTAATGCTAGACCTCCAGCTATTTGATGGGATCAGCTATTTTCAAATTGATGCTTTAGTTGTGACGAGAGAATTTTTGCTCATCCTTGAAGTAAAGAACTTCAAAGGGGAGCTGACTTTTGATTTTGACCATAATCAATTATTTCGGAAAATTGATGATCATCAAGATATCTTTCCAGATCCATTTTTGCAGGTTGAGCATCAATCTTTGCAGTTAACTCGCTGGCTTGGAAGATACGATTTTCCAGAAGTACCGATTCATTCGTTTGTGGTAATTACAAATCCTAAAACAGTGATCAAAACCCAAGGCAGTGATTTAAACGACAGGAAAAATAGGATTGTTCGTGCAAAACGCATCATTCCTGCTATCTATGAATTTGCCTTCTCCACTAACCACCGAGAGTTTTTCAAAGAGGATGAAATGTCGGAACTTGTTTCCCGATTGAAAACTGAAAACACTCCTTATCAGAAATTAGTAATGGAAAAATACGCTCTCTCTATGAATGATTTAATTATGGGAGTTCAATGCGAAAATTGTTCTCGTTTTCGAATGGATCGCAGGCGAGAGCATTGGTTATGCCCTCATTGTGGGATGAAATCGAAGAACGCTCATTTGCGGACTCTGAAGGATTATCAGGTTTTATTCGGCAATGAGATTACAAATGCAGAATTTAGGAGGTTTGCCTGTTTAAGATCACGAAAAGTAGCTTGGCGTTTACTTTCGGATACCTTCCCTCTTAAATCAGGCTCCACAAAAGATTGCAAATACATTATAAATTGGGATAGGGAACAATAATTAGCTGTTAGGGAACAATCTTAATGAGATAGGGAACGATTATTTAGAGTTAGGGAACAATAATCAACAGTTAGGGAATAATCCTAGCTAGATAAGGAACAAAGGAACAATTAGCTCATCCCCCTTACCTCCCACCTCCCGCCGGAAACACAAAAAAAGAAGGAGAAGCAATTTGCTTCCCCTCCCCTTAAATATTATCGAATCTGTCCATTACCCTTCATCAAGAACTTCACTGTAGTTAGAGCCGGCAGTCCCATCGGTCCACGAGCATGCAACTTCTGCGTGGAAATTCCGATTTCTGCACCAAATCCTAGCGCTCCCCCATCAGTGAAGCGAGTAGATGCATTGTGATAAATAGCTGCTGCATCAACAAGGCTTAAAAATGTTCGAGCATTATCAGCATTTTCAGTTACGATCGCTTCAGAGTGTTTCGTGCCATAAACTTCGATATGAGCAATTGCTTCAGATAAGTCACTCACCGTTTTTACAGCAATATCTGTACTTAAATATTCATTAGCCCAATCATCTTCTTCTGCAAGAACTGAACCAGGAATAACGCTCATAACTTTTTCGTCACCATGGACGTGAATTCCAGCCTCTTGCAATGCTTCAACTAATACCGCACTATTTTTCTCAAGCCAGTCTTCGTGAACAATTAGCGTTTCAGCAGCATTACAAACTGCCGGACGATGCGTTTTTGAATTGACAAGAATGTTGATTGCTTTCTCTACATCAGCTTCTTTATCTACATAAACGTGACAATTACCAACGCCTGTCTCAAGAACAGGAACCGTTGCATTTTCAACAACAGCCTTAATCAGTTTGCCGCCACCACGAGGAATCAATACATCAATATGCTCTTTCATAGTGAAAAGTTGATTTGTAGCTTTACGATCTGTACTTGCAATAAACTGAACCGCTTCTTGAGGAATCTTTGTTTCAGCTAAAGCTTTGTGCATGACTTCAACAATCGCATTATTTGAGTTAATCGCAGAAGATCCGCCTTTTAGCACAATCGCGTTTCCAGATTTCAGTGCAAGACCTGTAGCATCCACAGTCACATTAGGACGGGCTTCGTAGATCATACCAATTACGCCGAGAGGTACAGTGATTTGTTCAACTTGAAGGCCATTGTCTAACGTCCAATCTGAAAGAATGTTCCCTGTTGGATCTTCAAGCTTCGCTACTTCACGTAAACCGCTAGCAAAATCGGCAATACGATCTTTCGATAGAGATAAACGATCCATAAACGCATCAGAAAACCCTTGCTCTTTTCCGTTCGCTAGATCTTTCTCGTTTGCCTGTAAGATTGTTTCATAGTCTTTCTCCAATACATCTGCTATATGATTTAATGCTTCATTTTTTTCACTTTCTGAAAGTACCAAAAGTTTCTTTGAAGCTTTTTTAGCTTTGATCGCTTGTTCCTCAACGTTCACATTACTTTTTGTAAGTGTCATCCAAGACCTCCTATAAAATTTGGGTGCTCACCCGATGTGGGAGCATAATAGCTTTGGTTTTCAAATTCGTTTCGCTAACAGGTCTTCCGTTCCTTACACACCAACTGGTAGCTTTACTTCTAGATTGCAGACTAAGTCTTTACTATCTATTGCTGCCTTTTCATAAGACTCTAGTTCTGGATCTGTAAGTCCAATCATTTGTTCCAACTGCTTTGATGAGTAATTGACTATTCCAAGACCAATCTCTTCTCCTGTTAAATCATTAATATGAACAACGGCACCTTTCTTAAAACGGCCATTTACGTGGTGTACGTTCATTGGTAATAGACTTTCTTTCATATCAACAATGGTTTTGCGGGCACGGTGGTCGATGGTAATTTCACCTTCTGGTCCGGAGTTAAAGGCAATCCACTGTTTCTTTTGATCCAAGTCTTCAATTACTGAAGTTGGTTCAAAGTAAGTTCCTACTGCGTTTCTATAGACGGCATCATAGACAATTTGATCTGTACCTGCTTTTCCTAAGAAGGAAGAAATGCCTGAAGCCATCGCAATCTTAAAGGCATCAAGTTTCGACTTCATTCCTCCTGTACCTACAGAGCTGCCTGGATCTCCAGCTGCTGCTTCGATTTCCGGAGTAATTTCGTGGACTGTATCGAGAAGTTGAGCATCCTCATTTTTTCTAGGATCCGCATCGTATAGTCCGTCAATGTCTGAAAGGATAATCAATTCGTCTGCTTCAACTAGTCCAGCAACCTTCGCGGATAGCGTATCGTTGTCACCGAATTTTAGTCGATCTACAGTAATCGTATCGTTCTCGTTAACAATTGGAATAATTCCGCGTTCCAATAAAACATTGATCGTATTTCGCGCATTGTTATAACGGTCTTCATCAGAAAAGTCGCTGCGCGTAATTAAGATTTGGGATCCCATATAGCCATGAGATAGGAATAAATCAGAATAAGATTCCATTAGTAAACCTTGGCCAATAGATGCTGCTGCTTGTTTTTCGGGTAAAGATTCTGGGCGTGTCAAACAACCTAATTTACGGTAGCCTGCTGCTACTGCCCCTGAGGAGACTAACAATACTTCGTGACCATCGTCTTTAAGACGTACGACTTCATCTACTAGTTTTTCAAGCTTACGGCGACTGATTTCCCCGTGAAGACTTGTTAATGAACTGCTGCCGATTTTAATAACTACACGTTTATTGTTCGTGTCGTTAACCAATGTACCACTCCTATTTCCACTTTTTATTCTATGAGTTTGTTCATAATTTATTTAGATAAAGCTACAGTAAGACTCACTTCAATTATTGTGAGTTTAATAGAGTCATACTGCTAATATGCAATGCTTATTTTGATCCAACAAGTAATCCTTCTAATTCTTTACTCATTTCTTTCGAACGACTAGCTGCACCTTTAATTGCATCAGAAATTGCTTCTCCTCCACCGGACTGATGAAGAGCTTCAAGACCAGCGGCTGTTGTTCCATTTGGTGAAGTAACATTTTCTCTTAGTTCAGTTGGACTTTCATCACGTTCAAGCATCATTTTAGCTGCTCCTAGTAATGTTTGTGCACCAATTTCACGTAATGTTTCACGATCCATACCTTCTGCATTTCCAGTTTCTTCGATATTTTCCATTAAATAATAGAAATAAGCTGGACCGCTTCCGGCGATTCCTGTGAAGACATCCATATTTTCTTCATCGATAACAAATACTTTACCGATTGATTGTAGTAATTCTTTTGCAACAATTACGTTATCCATTTGTGTATATTGACCTGGACAAATAGCTGTTGCTGATTCTCTTAACATGCTTGATGTGTTAGGCATTACGCGAATCACTTGTTGTTTATCGTTCAATCGCTCTTCCATATAAGAGGTGGAAATACCGGCTAGAACAGAAACAAGAACTTGGTTTGGGGTGATTTTATATTTTAAATCTTCAAGTACCGCATCAATATCCTTTGGCTTCATAGCCAAAATGAATTGATCTACTTCAGAATAGTTTAAGTCATCTTTTAAGACGGTGCGTACACCATATTTATTTTGAATCTCGTTTAAACGATCTTGATTTTGTCTGTTTGTGACAATTATTTGTTGAGCAGGAATGTTTCCAGATTCAACCATTCCAGAAATCATAGCTTCAGCCATTGAACCTGCACCTAGAAAAGCAATCGTCTGTTTTATCATTTGAGTGACATCTCTCCCGTTCGTATTTTTTGTTCGCTTCTTACAACACGTGTTTCATCATAACACTAGTGAAATCTATATCAAGGGTTATAATACATGTCATGCCTATATTGTCCAATTAATGAGCGTAAGCGTTTTCATGGAGAGTTATATCCATTTCATGAACTCTCATCGGAAATAATGACGTCACACGCTTTTAAATGGAGATTATTTTTCTTTAAAAACAACGACTAAAACGTCTCTTGTAATCTGAATATTCATTCAATTTAGTTATTAAGAAAAAGGCTTCCTCAACTGAGAAAGCCTTTTAAACGAACTATTGTATTAAGTGATTATATTTCGCTAGCTCTTGATTAAGATCACCTATAGGAATAAACCGGGCCATTCGCAAGAGCTCCTTCCCTTCCGAAAATAACATGACAACGGGTACCGTAAACACCGTGTACTCACCAGCAATTTCTTTTACATCTTCTGAGTCGACATGAAGCGGATACACTCGAGGATATTCCTCAAGTAATTCCTCCACTTGTGGCAATAAGGAATGACATACAGAACAGCCTGGCTGTGAAATATAAACGAGTGATAGCATTTCTTTTTGAACATGTTCCTGAACAGCTTCTAATGAATGAGCTTTTCTCACAACAATCACCTCATCATTCATAGTACCAGTTAAGCTCTTATCTCTTCCCTCAAAAAGCCTTCATGATTTATACTAGGTGAGAGGTGAAACGTCCACATGAGCATATTCGGTATATTTTTATTTTTTATGTTACTTCTAATTATCCTATTAATTCTAATCGATTCCGCTAAAAATGGGATCACTCCCACCCCTTCTACAGGAAAAGAAAGAATTGCAGCCATAAAGCTAGCCACTCCCCTTGACCCGAATTCGATTGCTGACTTAGGGGCAGGCTTTGGGACTATGGCTTTTTCATTAGCTAAAGAATTCCCTAAAGCCAAAGTGGTTGCGTATGAAACGGCCTCAGTTCCATGTGTCATTTTGTTTATCAGAAAGATGGTACAACCCAGATCCAACTTAACAATCAAACGAGCAAATTTTATGAATGAAGATTTATCAAAATACGATCTTTTATATACGTATTTGTACCCAAAAGCTATGGAACGTTTACAAGAAAAATTAATTCAGCCAAAAACTACTTTAATTTCTAATGCGTTTGCCATGCCTAAGTGGAAACCTGCATTTATCTGGCCTGTAGAATCAAAAACGAGCTATAGTTCTATTTATTTATATAGAAGAAACTCGTCATAAAACTTCTATTATGTAAAAGGCTTAGGTTATACCATCACCTTCTCCTATGTTTAACTAACCGTTGTTTTCCTTACTTAAGGTTATCAGGTGGTGTCTTGGTATGGCCTTTGTTCTCTACCTCTTTAAATATGTTCTCTCCAGGGGGACTAGGTACTTGTTGGTTCGCTTTATTTGACCCTAACGCTTCTTTTAAAGCAATAAATTCAAATTTCAAATCATTAATTTCTTTTTTAGTTGCCGGTTTTTTATCCTCTTTCAATTCATAGCCTACCTGGCCATTAGGTTCAAGGGTTGCTGATTGGATATCACTAATAGCAGAAACATTTTGCTGCCTCAATTTCATTTCCAGTTGATCCACAGTGAATCGAAGCTTTTTCAAGTTCTTCTCAACTATCACACCATTTTCAATTAAAGAGATTGACTGTCCTGTAAATAATTTTTCAAATGCATCAATTTTCACCTGTGTAAACTCAATGAGTATTAATGTAAGAACTATAACAGCACCCACACCAAACGTAACCCAAATATTTTTCCCTGCAACAGGTTGAATTAATAACGAACCAATCGCAATCATGATCACTGTTTGTGCTAAGGTCATCTGAGAAATCGACTTTCTTCCAGCCATTCTTAAAAGAAAAGTTCCAACCAATATAATTAAAATAGCTTTCCATATCCAGTCCCATTCCAACAGTATCCCTCCTATCTTTCTTTTTAGCTTTCCATATCCATCTCTACATATACAAAATTCTATTGCATTCGTAACTTGATTTCGCTATAATCATTTCAATACCAATTTCAATGACGAAGAGAGTAGCTTATAAATTGCTCCAAGCGATTCAGGGACGGTGGAAGCCTGATAGCCATTTACAAGTGAAACGGACTTTCGAGAAGCCAGTCTGAAACAAAAGTAGGATTAGGTCGGGGATGACCCCCGTTATCAACTTCGAGTGGCTAATATTTAGCTATAAGAGTGGCACCGCGAGCTATAACCTCGTCTCTTCAATGAGACGAGGTTTTTTTATATTACAAAGGAGGCATATCAATGGAAAAACACGTTCTCGCCTTACAATTATCACAACTTCTAGGAGAAGAATTCAGCCGCGAATGGGTCTATTCCCTTATCGAAACCCCGAAGCAGGAAAAAATGGGAGATATGGCGTTCCCTTGTTTCAAACTCTCACCAACCTTTCGTAAGTCGCCTCAAGACTTGGCGAGCGAACTTGCACCGCGTTTGAAGCATGATTTATTTACGCGCGTACAACCAACCGGAGGATATATTAACATATTCCTTAACCAGAGCTTGATAGCTGAACACACGCTTAAAAAAATTCTAACCGAGCAAGAGGATTACGGCAAACATAGTTTCGGCGAGGGGAAAACGGTGGTACTCGACCTATCAGCCCCTAATATCGCAAAACCTTTTTCCATGGGGCATCTACGTTCGACCGTGATCGGAAATGCTCTCTCGAATTTAGCAGAAAACTGTGGATATGAGACTGTAAAAATAAATTACATCGGAGATTACGGCACTCAATTTGGCAAACTTCTAGCAGCCTATAAAAAGTGGGGAGATGAAGAACTTATTCGTTCCAACCCTCTTGCTGAATTAACAAAGATTTACGTGAAATTTCATGAAGAAGCAAAACAAGATCCTAGCTTGATTGATGAGGGACGTGATTGGTTTAAGAAGCTCGAACAACAACATCCTGAAGCATTAAAACTTTGGAAATGGTTTAAGGATGCATCACTTGAAGAATTCAATAAAATTTATCAGCTGCTCGGTATCGAGTTCGACCTTACAAGAGGAGAAGCTTATTATAATGATAAAATGGAAGCTACCGTGGACCTGTTAAAAGAACATTCTCTATTATCAAATTCCGAAGGAGCCGAAGTTGTCCACTTGGATGAGGAAGGGCTACCTCCTTGCTTAATTAAAAAGAGTGATGGTACAACCATTTATGCGACACGTGACTTAACAGCTGCCATTGATCGATACCAAAACTATACCTTCGATCAAGCCCTCTATATAGTCGGTCATGAGCAATCGCTCCATTTCGAGCAAATTAAGCATGTTCTTGGAAAACTTAACTTCCCATGGGCCCAAGATGTAAAACACATTTCATTTGGGATGATGTTGCAAGATGGATCGAAAATGTCTACGCGAAGAGGCAAGACAATTTTACTAGAAAAGGTGTTAGAAGAAGCGATCGATCGTGCGAAAGTAAATATCGAGGAGAAGAATCCCTCTCTAGAAAACAAGGAAGACGTTGCACGACAAGTGGGAGTAGGAGCAGTTATTTTTCATGATCTCAAACATGATCGACGCAATGACGTAGAATTTTCTCTAGAGGACATGCTCACCTTTGAAGGCAAAACAGCACCATACTTGCAATATGCATATGTCCGTGCCCAATCGATTCTTAATAGAGGTGGATTTGAGATAAATTCAGGAACACCCGCTCTCAACGATGAGCAAGCCTGGCTTGTTATTAAACAACTACGCTCGTTCCCTGAGATTGTTGAAAAAGCATACAAAGAATATGACCCTAGTAAAATAGCCAAATACCTCTTAGATGTAGCAAAAGGGTTCAATCAATATTACGCAAGTGTGAAAATATTAAACGAAGACAACCATTTAGACTCCCGTTTAACCCTTGTATACAGCTTCTCACTCGTTATTAGAAAAGGCCTTGAATTACTTGGAATTGAAGCACCTAAAAGAATGTAGCAAAGAGCAGAAAAGATTTACACTTATCGGTATCGAAGGTTTTGGTGGCTCTAGAAAAACTATTCTTACTTTAGAGATTGCTACTCAGCAAACAAGTCTACCATTGTGCGTATGGATGATTTTCACTCACCTTCTTCATTGGCATCGTGTATTCAAACAAGTTATTAAGCCTTTTTCACAAAGGGAAAAGGCTTAACTGTCAACGTTATGATTAGAATGAGGATAAGCTTGCGGAGTGGTACGTCATTGAACCAAGTGATCGAATTATTATTGAAGGCTGTTACAGTACAAGAAATGAAATGCTCGCTTACTAATTTGGGTCGGACTGACCTCGGGATAAGCGACTAGCACGTGGTCTTGAGTGTGACTACGACTCAGCTCCCTCCTGCTTTGGCATGAATAGATGGCAGAAGAAGATCGATTTATGCAAGAACACCGTCTTCACCTAAAATCTGATCGACGAGTTAATCGTTAACTAACTAGAAATTGCTCCATTAAGTCTCTTCTCTAATTTTGAGCAATACACTACATATTTGCGAGTTCTTTCCTATATAATAGTCTATTGTAATTACATACACAAAGGAGACTCACTTATATGGATTCGAATCATACAGGGGAAGAAGAATACGAGTTTTTATCAGAAGATCCAAATTTTAATGTGAAGCCTGTTATGTTTTCATTAATTATTGGCGCTTTTTTTGCTATCCTTAATGAAACATTGCTTAATATTGCACTAACAACATTAATGGATGAATTTAGTATTACTGCACCGATCGTTCAATGGATGGTAACTGGATTTATGCTCGTAATGGGCATTCTAATTCCAGTATCAGCCTTGATGCTGCAAACTTTCACCACTCGGCAAATGTTTATTGGAACCATGACGGTTTTCACGATTGGAACAGTTATTTGTGCGATGGCCCCGAACTTTGGTGTTTTGCTTACAGGACGTCTTATTCAAGCCATTGGTACCGGATTATTAATCCCGATTATATTCAACACCTTTTTACTTATATTCCCACCCAAAAGACGTGGGTCAATTATGGGACTAATTGGACTTGTCATTATGTTCGCTCCTGCTATTGGACCGACATTGTCCGGGTTCATTGTTGAACATTTAGGATGGAGGTTTTTGTTCATTACTGTACTTCCATTCGCCGTTTTTTCTATTTTATTTGGCTATAAGTATTTAAGAAATGTCGGGGAAATCACAAATCCGAAACCCGATATTCTCTCTATTTTACTTTCCACCGTCGGATTTGGAGGAGTTGTTTTAGGTTTTAGTTTTGCAGGAGAAGGAGAAGCGGGATTTCTTGAACCTAAGGTATTCAGTTTTATTTTAGCAGGGATTATCTCCCTCATTTTCTTCACCTTCAGACAGTTAAAACTTGAAGATCCGCTTTTAGATGTGCGGGTTTTTAAATATCCAATGTTTTCGATCGCACTCGTCATGTTTCTTATTGTTATGATGTCGATGTTTTCATCAGAAATTATTCTCCCTATGTATATGCAAGGACCACTTGCCTTATCTGCTGCAACAGCGGGACTTATTTTGTTACCAGGTGCTCTATTAAATGGACTGATGTCCCCTGTCATGGGAAAACTTTTTGATAAATTCGGGCCTAGAAAATTAATCATTCCTGCTGCTGCAGTTTTGACAGCTACAATGTTCTCACTTAGTCTAGTTAGTGAGAACACGCCAATATACCTTATTATTATCAGCTATATGTTCCTAATGCTATCAGTATCGGCAATCATGATGCCCGCTCAAACAAATGGGCTTAATCAGCTGCCTAAGCGCCTGTATCCACACGGAACTGCCATAATGAACACTTTGCAGCCAGTATCAGGAGCTATTGGCGTGTCCGTATTCATTAGTATTATGACCAATAGAAAAGATACAGAGTTACAAAATATGAGCAACCCCACTTCTGAAAGTGCAATTGCCCAGGCTACCGTTTCGGGTGTTGAACTCGTTTACTTCGTGGCATTTACCGTAGCACTTGTAGGATTCATACTTTCATTATTTATTAAACGAGCACAACCTATGGACTTAGCTGATAACACAACTTCATAATTGATACCAGGCCATCCCAAAACGTGTTAAAATTCTAAGTAACGAACCATTGGGCTTATTTAACTAACACCCCAGATTACGGAAGACTCAGCTTCGAGATATTCCGGTGGTTTCCGTTGCAAAGGTTGGCGTTAGAAGATCCGGGAAATCACTCACTTTCCCCAACGCCCCTATCTCTACACAATCATCTCGGAATCGAGTCTTCTACAATACGGCCCGTTTCTTTAAGACTTAGTTATCGAGTATTAAGTATTCTCGTAAACGGTGCTTTATCTGATGTTTAAGAAAGGATGGTCTTATGTATCCTATTTATTATGCAATTATTATTATTGTTTGCCTTATTGCATTAGTTGGTACCATTAGTGTAGCAAGGCAAATGACAAAAAAAGAAAATGAAGAGGACTCCCATGAAGCAGATTTAACAAGCTTGAAAGAGGGCCGACAAGGGAAAGATTCCAGTATACGTATATTAACGATCATCTACAGCATTACATTTTCCATGACGATCTTACTTATTTGGATCTTCATCTTTTAAGGAATGGCGGCTTCGGCCGTCCTTTTTCATAATTTACACACGCCTATACATAAAGTTGAATAGAATATAAAAAGGGGATATTCTTCCCAATTTTGAGGAGTGGCGTTTTAAATGAAACCTATCTCATTTCAAAATATTACGTATAGTCAAATGAACTTTGAACAAGTTTTTTCTCATATTACATCATTTATGAAAGATGATCCCCTTGGGAATTATAAGCTGATGCTAGGCACCGATTCACAAATCCATACTGATCATACGCGCTTTATTACTGGGATCGTCATCCATAGAGTTGGAAAAGGAGCCTGGGCTTGTTTCCATAAAGAAATAATCCCACGCAAGATGAGAGTATTACATGAGCGAATTTCTTATGAAACGACCTTAACAGAAGAAGTTGCTTCCCTATTTACCAAAGACAAAATGGATCAACTTATTGAAATTATTCTTCCAAACATCTATCAGAATGCTAGCTTTACCGTTGAAGGGCATATTGATATCGGTTCTGGAGAAAGAAATAAAACACGGGCCTATGTAAACGAGATGGTTGGACGAATTGAATCATTAGGATTTGAACCAAAAATTAAACCTCATTCGATAACAGCAAGTGGTTACGCAAATAAATATACAAAATAAATTAACCCTCTTTATACACTCGAAGCGATCTTTCCTTTTCTAGGTTTCCTTGTAGCCAAATATACCCCAATAAATATAATCAACAAACCTAAGACTAAATAATTCGTGATCGGTTCCTCAAGCAACACATAACCCCAAATCATCGCTGTAACCGGGATCAAATAAGTTACAGAAGTAGCAAACTCTGCACTACCACTTTTCACCATATAATAAAATAATAAATGTGCTATCCCAGATCCAAAACAACCAAGACCAATAATAGATAACCAAACAAGCGGTTCACTAAATAAGTCCCAACTTATTCTAGAAACAGAACCCGTAAACAGCATCCCAATCAAACCAACAAACGCTGCAATAAAGAGTGAACATGTTGTGATGAGGATAACCCCAGTCTCCTGCAAATGCCTCTTGGTGAATTGAGACGCAACCCCATAGGAGATGGTTGCGAGAATCATTGTGCCTATCCCAATAAAGCTTTCATTAAAAAGCTCTACAATATTAAACTCCATCAATACTAAAATACCAAAGAAACCTAGTACTATCCCACCCCACTGTCTTCTTTTTAGAACGATAGAAAAAAATAAAAAGCCTACCAATCCTGTACAAATAGGTGTTAATGCATTCATTACAGCGGCAGTGCTGCTATGTATTTCAGTTTCACTCCAAGCGATAAACCCCCATGGGACACCAGCGTTAAAAATGCCGACAAATAGTAACGCCTTCCAAGGGATCGGACGAACTATTGATTTTCTTTTTGCCCATAAAAAAGGTAACAGGATAAGACCTCCTGCCAAACATCTCAAAAAAACAGTTCCCCATACTCCGATTGGATCAACCAGCCATTTAATAAAAACAAAGGACAGCCCCCAGATAAGGCTCAACCCTACTAACGCACTATATAATCTCATGTATGTACACCTCATTTGTCAGTAAAACACACCCTCCTTAATTGAGAAGGGTGTGTCTATAAAACCTAAGTTGCTTGCTTTAGTACTTCTAAAACATCTGATGGCTCAGCTCTGTCTTTATAATCTGCCTTTGTATATTCATAGATAATCGTTCCATCTTTATCAATCACATAGGTTGCTGAAACAGGTAGTTCCCATGTTTCATCTCCATTATGTTGATCTACATTTAGTCCTTTATCTTTATAAATATCAATAAGGTAGTCTGGCAAAGGGTACACTAGGTTATACTTTCGAGCTATTTTATTACCAGCATCACTCAACACATGATATTGGAGTGCATTTTTATCAGAAG
The DNA here is from genome assembly GCF_042663045.1 of Halobacillus seohaensis. Taxonomy (NCBI): domain Bacteria; kingdom Bacillati; phylum Bacillota; class Bacilli; order Caryophanales; family Bacillaceae; genus Halobacillus; species Halobacillus seohaensis. The sequence continues at coordinate 85,920 of NZ_JBHSZV010000020.1, forward strand.
TGCTAAGAGAATGATCTGGTGTTTGTGGACTAATTGCAATTAGTTCCCCACCGGCCTCATGAATCTCATTTAGAACTTGCTGATATTCTCGAAGTTCCATATTACAATAGGGGCACCAACCTCCACGGTAAAATGTCAGTATAACTGGTCCAACATTGAGTTGGTTCGAGAGGTTAACTTGGTTTCCATTAGGGTCAGGCAGAGAGAAGTCTGGTGCCTTGTTTCCTTTACGAATACCTTCTCCACCATTAGAATTTTGCAAATCTTCGATGGCATTTTTCATTTTCTGTTGAACATCATCAGAGGCTGTTTGCTTGAACTTCTCAATGTACTCATTGTAACGTTCTTTCATTTCAGTCTTCACATGAAAAACCCCTTTTTAATTGAATAATTCAAGTATAATAGACTGCTTTAATCGATTGAAATAAAACGCTCACATAATCAATCATTATCCGTTGTAAACCATGCAATCCAAACAGCTAAAACACCTGCTGTTAATTTTCCAATCATAACAGCTACCATGACGTCTTTCTCTACTCCTGCAACGAAACCTATGTGACTACCAATCGCAAAAGCACCACTTACAGCAAATGCCGAATTCATAATCTTTCCTTTAGGGTTCATATCTTTCATCGTTGCAAACATGGGTAAGTGATGAGCTAAAGACGCAATAAAACCTGCCATAGAGATGGAGTTAACACCTAAACGACCACTCATCCGTTCCCAAACTTTTGCCCCTCGCTGATTTATGAAAGCGACAAGTGGATAAGCACCTGCCAGCGTTACAGTAATCTGACCTACGATAATTATTCCTTCATTCAAAGGAGCCATTCCTGGAATAATCGTGAATTCTGTGAGGGTTTCTATAATAATAGAAACTAACCCTATCATAATTACTAGTTCTATCCCCTTGCCAAACCATGAAAAGATAACAATTGTCATCTTCGTAAATTTCCACAACCCAATTCCTATTAAAATAGCTAAGAGGACCGTTGGAATTAAATTACGAACCATCCATAAGATTTCATATCCTGCAATTGCCCCACCTGTTATACATCCTACTGGAATGGTAATTAAACCAATTAATATTCCGCGAGCAAAGTAAGATTGATCCCCTTTTTCAAGCATCGTTAAAGCAACTGGGATGGTAAATACTAACGTTGGACCCATCATCGTTCCTAAAAAAGCCCATGAAAAAACAGCCGCTTCCTCGCTATTCGCTAATGCTTCCGATAGAGGATAGGCACCCATGTCAATTGCTAGAATCATAGAAGCAAACATAGCGGGATCTGCTCCAAACCATTCAAACACAGGAGTGACTAGCGGGGATAAACCTTTAGAAATAACAGGAGCTAATGAAATCACTCCTACCATAGTTAATGTGAGTGGTCCCATCATTAGGAAAGCTTCATGAAATCGATCCCCCAATCCTAATCGATTATGTAACAGAGTATAATCAAGAGCTCCGATTACCATAAAGGTTGCCATAACAATGAGTATTGCGTCGTTAAGCCACATGTAAACACCTCCCAACTACTTAACTATTTTTTATCTTTCTTATTTGTGATCTTATTTGACCTCGATGATTAATCTCATCTTCCATCACATGAAACCATAAATAGTATTGATTATAAGAGACACCGTTTGGCCAAACACTTTTTTTATAGAGCCAACCGTCACTCTTTTCTTTCAAATTAATTAAAGTATTCTGTCTAACTTCGTTTAATAGATTCAAATAATATGTAACAGGATGATTATTGATTTCTTTTCTAGCATTTTCTCCTAAGTTAATAGCAGTTCCCCACTGTTTCCATTCTTCCGTATTAAAATCTCTGTTTTCAAAAGAGATAAGCTGATGTGCTTTTTCTATCGCTGCAATATGCATAAGCAGAGCCCCGATAGAATTCCCATCTTCTTCATCAACTTTGTCTAACTCATCAATAGTTAATGATGAAACTTCTTTTTTCGTAATTATTCGAGTATGCTCCAACATGAAAATTAATTCACCTATTTTATTTGAAAAACCATCCATTTGGTCAATTTCATATTTAACCATGCAAATTGCCCCTCCTTACCATCTTGTAAAACTATTTCTAAAATTAGATGGGATCTCCTATTTGAAATTATTCCGTTAAAGACAGGATTGTTGAAGACTCAATTCCGAGATGATTGTGTGGTTGTTCCGTCTTCGGTATGAGGAGAAGGTGATCGGGGAAATAACTCGCTTTCCTGCGGGGAACGTGGCACCTCCTCGGTTGGCCTCCCTGTGGTGTCTCGTCGTTTCAAAACCACCCCATTCACCCAACACAATTCTCACGTATGCGGCATTCTGCTCACTTAAAGCAGCGTATCCGATGCTTCCGTTCTCCTCACGAAAGCAAGAAGGTCCGGGAAATTGCGAGACTCCTCCTTTAAAAGCGGAGGCGCCTTGGTCAGCGGCGTATGGACTGGACTGAGCTGTCGGAGATAAAGGAAACACGAAGAACATCGTGATTCGATGTTGACTTATCGTACAGAAGCGAGGGAAGTCTCACTAGCCGCTAGGCGCTGGAGCTGGATAACGCCGATGTGATTGATGAACTAGATGTAGCCTTCGTCCTATAAAACGTAAGAGCTGGGATGAACATGATCGGTGAGATCCCGCAAGGCGTAGCCTGAGGAAACTCACCACATGCCCACGGAAAGCGACTGATTTCCCGGACCTTCAAACGCCATCTTTTGTAACGGAAACCACCGGAATCTCTCGAAGCTGAGTCTTCCACAATTTGGGGCTAAACGTAATAATATAAGCAATTTTCCTAGTAAAGAAATCAATATTTTTTGTTCAACATAGTTAAAATGTAATATCTATACTATCATTTATTTCATTCATTAATTCAGGATGTTGCTCAGTGGATTGATAACTGATCCTTCCTCCATCTGTTGAACTACCTGGCATTAAAAAAGTCCCATCTTCTAGTATAGCAAAAGAATAATCAGGATTAGTACCCGATGTAAAGTTATCATCTTAAGAGAAACTATATACATACGTATTTTGTGACTCCAGTTTTTCCAATAACTTTCCCTGACCTTTTCTTTCAATTTCCATTCCATCGATTTTATCTAATATTTCCTTATTATCTTCGGCATTTCGCCGTAATGCCCTTAAACTATCTGAGGACTTATTATTCTCCACTTTTTGAATAGAGAGCACATGAGAAACCCTTCCATCTGATACATCAACTTCTTTCATCTCTTGCCCACAAGCTGTTAGAATCGTCAAAGCCATAACACAAAGTATATAATAATATTCAATAGTTATCCTTCTTCCTCATTTTAAATTTATAGATTCATTACATAGTTTTTATTGGTTTCCGTCAAGCATTATAAGAAAGGTGGAATAAACAATGATTAAATTACAAGCTTTTACTGAACATGATTTTGCTCAATTAATTAGCTGGGTCAGTTCCCCAGAGTTTTTGTTAAAGTGGGCTGGTCCTAACTTTACTTATCCTCTTACACATGAGCAACTGTATGAGTATATTAAAGGGGCAAACCAAAATAATTCCAATATGCTGGTCTATAAGGTGATCGAGCATAGTACTAATACAACTATTGGACATATTGCTTTAAAAAATATCGACCTTGAAAATAACTCCGCAAGAGTCGGGAAAGTATTAGTCGGGGATCATGCACGGGGACAAGGTTTTGGTTTACTTATGATGGAAGAAATTTTAAAAGTAGCTTTTCAGGATATGAAATTGCATAAGGTAACTTTAGGTGTGTTTGATTTTAATGAACCTGCTGTAAAAACGTACAAAAAAGTTGGATTCCAAGTGGACGGATTGCTTAGGGACCATCGTAAATTTGATAAAGAATATTGGAACTTAATTGAAATGAGCATCCTATGTTCTGAATGGCATGATCACCTAAAATTGAAAAAAGATTCATCTAAAAGTTAAACCTGTGTGAAATCCATTTCTTCATCTATATAATATTAACTGTTTTTTTGCTACGATTGATACTTAAAGACTATTTGAAAGGACAGATGCAAATGACGAAGCGACTTGTAGCGATTGGAATTGCCGGTGGGTTATTACTAATCGGTATTCTCATACAAAGTATTGGGTTTCTAACATCAAATACTTTCAGTGAAACCTCTCAAGGAATGTTCTCAAATAAAGTTGAAGGTCCAAGAGAAGAAATCATAGAAAGTGGATCGTCCTCAAAACGTATTGCACGTCTATCCGTTGAGGGAACAATCATGAGCGGACAAGGCTCAAATATTTTTAGCGGTGAAGGATATAATCATGAGGACCTTCTTGAGCAATTAGAAGTTATTAAAGAAGATCCTACCATCAAAGGTGTTCTTTTATACGTTAATTCTCCAGGTGGAGGAGTGTTTGAAAGTGCAGAAATCCATGATAAATTAAAAGAAATTAAAGAAGAGAATAAGCAACTATATGTCTCTATGGGAGGAATGGCCGCTTCAGGAGGATATTACATATCAACTCCAGCTGACCAAATCTTTGCATCTAAAGAAACATTTACAGGCTCTCTTGGGGTCATCATGGAAAGTGTGAATTATGAAGAACTAGCTGAAGAATACGGCGTGAAGTTCAATACTATAAAAAGCGGCGAGTTTAAAGACATTATGAGCCCTAACAAAGAAATGACTGAAGAAGACCGAGAGATTTTGCAAACACTTGTTGACGAATCTTATCAAGGTTTTGTTGATGTGATTAGCGAAGGCCGAGATATGACAGAAGACAAAGTTAAAGATATTGCCGACGGTCGTATTTATTCAGGACAACAAGCCGTTGAAAATGGGCTAGTTGACACCATTGGTTTTGAGGAAGATGCCTTAAATGCACTGAAAAAAGAAATAGGTAACAATCCCGAAATCATTGAGTATAGTCCGAGTGGTGAAAGACTATTCGGTATCCCAATTGACGTAACATCTTTCCTACCTAACAGTGAAATTAAATGGGTTAATAAAATGATTGAAAAACGCCAAGGTCCTAGAATGATGTATATGTATTCAGAGTAAAGGAGGAGATTAGATGGATACAGTAGAATCAACACAAACGCCGAACCATTTAAACAAGGCTGTGACAGCGAACTTAAATGAAATTCACCGTATCGTATATGCGGGTTTCATTCCTCGGTTCTTTGCTTATATCATTGATCTTCTCGTCATTTGGAGCCTGAATTCTATCATCACAAGACCATTACTCCAATTAACGAACTTATCGGATGCTAAGCTTTGGATCGACCTGTTAAGTGCAGCTAATATAACTCAATCCCTTGTATTCTTTCTCTACTTCATCTTAATGACCTTCTTTTTTAGAGCCACACTAGGAAAAATGAGTTTAGGTTTATCTGTTGAATCGCTAAAAGGTGATAGCCTCTCTACAAGTCAAATTATCTTTAGAGAACTTATCGGAAGGTACATCAGTATGGCTGTTTTGGGTTTGCCATATCTCGTTGTTATTTTCACAAGAAAACATCAAGGTATTCATGATTTATTTGCCGATACCTCTGTAATCAAAGATAAAATGAAACGGTTAAATCGAGAAGTTAACTCGGCCTTGGATTAAAAATTTAGAAATCCAGCACCTTGACTAGAAGAGGTGCTGGATTTTTCATTTTCCATACATTCACTATTCCTATAAACTCAAAAAAATCTCTCCTCGTTAAAGGAAAGATTTAATTTAATTCAATTAACCGATCCCACAAGCAAAGGATCCATTCTTTTGTGAATATTTTTGATGATACTCTTCTGCTTCATAAAAAGTACTGGCAGGTGTAACTTCTGTAACAATTGGACGCTTAAATATCCCTTTATTTGTCCACTGATTAATTTTTTCGTTGCTGATAGCTTTTTCTGTTTCTTCCTGATAAAAAATTGCAGAGCGATACTGATGACCTTCATCAATCCCTTGTTTGTTTCTTGAAGTTGGATCATGAGCTTCAAAGAAGATATTCACAAGTCCACCATACGTTATAATATTAGGGTCATACTCTATACGTATAGCTTCTGCATGTCCAGTGGCTCCAGTTTTCACCTGTTCATAAGTAGGGTTTGGCAAGTGTCCCCCGATATATCCAACTCTTGTATGATTAATTCCTTCGAATCTTTCAAAAAAAGCTTCGACTCCCCAAAAACATCCTGCTCCAAAAATTGCTGTTGCCATTGTCATCTTCCCTTTCTTGTTAACGCAACTTCTTCCTAAGAGAGTTTGACGGTTTTTATAAACCAAAGACCCCTTTTCTTATCCAGTATAAGAAAAGGGGTCGTAATATTCCGTACGATCCTCTCATCTCTTAGAATGTTTAACCATTCTACAGGAATTGGCACCGTTCTTTTTCAATCAATAAAGATTGAATCGATGGTTGCCGGGCATCAAAGGGCCAGTCCCTCCGCCTCTCTGGATAAGAAGTTTCCGTTATTAATTTTTAAGTTATTATATATAGTACAACGTTTTGAACTCGAAGTAAAGATGAATGTTTCATTTTTTTAAAAAATATTTATAATGTTCACTTACCTGATGTGTACACTTCTTCAAATGGTTGGACAATAACAAATCCTTCACCTTTGAATTCCATTTGAATCGACTCTCCGCTACCACGGCCAATAAACGTTTTAAAACTAATATCTGTGCGGAATTCCGGCTGTAAATGGCCAGACCAAGCTACGGTAGCGTTAGGATCAGTTATAATTGAATCCCCTGGACGAACAAGTAACGTAAGGGGCTCATAGTGGGAAGTGATAGCTACCTTTCCACTGCCTTCCAACGTCACGTTAAACAATCCCCCCGACATCATCCCCGCAACTTTCTTCATTAATTTAATGTCCCAGTTTATCCCTGGCTCGAAAGCTAATAAATCATTTCCATTCACTGTGAGCGATTCATTGTCTAAATCAAAGATGGTAATTTTTTTGCCTTGATCCGCTAAGTATAATCGACCGGTTCCTGAGGCTTTCATAAGAGAACTGCCTTCACCAGAAAACGCCTTTTTGAACATTCGTCCAACACCGTGCTCTAGTACCCCTTCGCGTTCAAACTTTATTCCACCATTATAAGATATCATCGAGCCTGCTTTGGCCCATACTTGATCCATTAGATTAACTTCTAATATACGCGGTGTTTCTAATTCAAAATAGTCATTTTCTGTTGCATCTTGTTTCGTCTGTCTTATGAATTCATCAATAGAATAATTGCTCACAAAAAGTCCCCTTTCGATTCTTGTATTTATTTATATACGAAAGGGATGAGCAAAATGTTTCAATCAACTATCTTCCAAGAAAAACAGCCCCATATAGTAGGGAGCCCGCAATTACGAATGCAGGATGTACCTTCACTTTTTCCAAAAGAATGAAGCTAGCCACAATTAGAAAAATAGTTTGAAGCATACCCGCTGACACATAGGATGATTGAAAAAATTGATATGCCATTACACCTAACAAAATAGCGATAGACGGACGGATCAACGCTGTCATCGTTTTCACACGTGGTGATCCTTTAAACTTATTTAACAAACTAAGTAAGGCGATCATAAGAATAAGAGAAGGGGCGACTGTCGCAAATACTCCAATAAAAGCACCAAGTAATCCAGCTTGTTCATAACCAATAAAACCGGCCATCTTTGTAGCAATAGGACCCGGCAAGGCATTAGCCATCGCTAACATTTCACTAAATTCATTCACAGATAACCATTCAAATCGGCCAACCACCTCATTTTCTACAAGCGGAATCGAAGCAGGCCCCCCACCATAACCAACAATTCCCGGGATGAAAAATGCTACGAATATTTTCCAGTAAATCATAGGGAAGACTCCTTACTTTTAGGTTGTGTACCAGACTTCTTCATCGGCCTTAGTAAGGCAAACAGTAATAGGGCAAAAATGACAATTCCGGGGTGTATACCCACCCACTCAATTAATAGTAGTGAGGCTAAACCTAAAATGATGGTCATCCATATCCCGAGATTTGCTTTAGACTTTTTCAGAAAATCATACGTTAAGGTAGCTAACATCACTCCTACTACAGGAACAACAGCTTGAGTCATTCCATTAACCCAAGCCTGATTACGGAAGCTATTTAAGAATGTTAATAGCAGAATTAAAATCGTGATAGATGGTATAATCGTAGCTAGAATTGCATTAATCATTCCTACAATACCTGAAACCCTATAACCAATATAACCTGCCATTTTTGTAGCAATAGGACCTGGTAGCGAATTCCCTAGGGCAAGGACATCAGCAAAATCATCATCCGACATCCATTTATATTTTTCAACGACTTCTTTATGAACTAGAGGTATAGAGGAGGGGCCTCCTCCATACCCAAATATCCCTACTCTAAAAAAGGCAAGGAAGAGATTCCATTGTTGCATATCTTTCACCTCTCTCGTGGCGTTCGTCAATCATTAATTAATACGCTGAAATCGTTCCATCTGTTCGAGATTCTGTTCCTCCATATAAAGAACCTGTATTCTCATCTCTCCATATTATTTGTCCTCGTCCAAAAGATCCAGTTTCCAATTGTACTTCAATATTATGTCCTTTTCTACGTAATGCTTCTGCTACATGTGTTGGGAAAGTCGGTTCTACCCAAACCGTTTTATCATGCATCCATTGCCAACGAGGTGAATCGAGAGCAGCTTGAGGATTTAAATGAAAATCAATTGTGTTCATAGCAACTTGTAAATGTCCTTGTGGCTGCATAAATCCACCCATAACACCAAATGGTCCCACAGGAGAGTGATCTTTAGTCATAAATCCTGGGATAATCGTATGATAGGATCGCTTATTTCCTGCCAGAGCATTTACATGTTCAGCGTCCATCGAGAAGTTATGGCCACGGTTTTGCAGACCAATTCCTGTCCCTGGAACTACTAGCCCCGAACCAAATCCCATATAATTACTTTGAATGAAGGAAACCATATTTCCTTCTTTATCAGCCGTTGCTAAATAAACTGTACCACCTTTAGGGGGATTACCAGCTTCAGGAGTAAGAGCTTTTTCATTGATTAAGTTTCTTCTTTGCTCCCCATACTCTTCACTTAACAAGTCATTGACACTTACATTCATATGCTTAGACTCTGCTATGAATTTTTGACCATCAGCAAATGCAAGCTTCATGGCTTCAATCTGTTGATGATATGTCGAGATTTCTTCTTTGCCGTGCATAGTAAACCCTTTTAAGATATTCAAAGCAGAAAGTGCAACCATTCCTTGACCATTAGGAGGGATCTCCCAAATATCGTACCCTCGATAATTTACTGAGATTGGGTCCACCCACTCGGGTTTAAAATTTTGCAAATCCTCTTTTCTAATAAAACCATTATATTTTTTGGAAAACTGGTCAATTTGATCTGCGATTTCCCCATTATAAAAGTCCTCGGCATTTGTTTCGGCTATTCTTCGCAACGTTTTCGCATGGCCAGGAGATTTCCATACCTCACCGATTTCTGGCGCCCTTCCCTTTGGAGCAAAAGTATCGAACCAATGTGAGAATTCTTCTCCTTTAAGTACCTCTTTAAACTTTTCAACCCCCGCACTCCAAAATTTCCCTAATACAGGTGATATAGGAAAACCTTCTTCAGCATACTGAATGGCTGGTGCTAATACTTCAGTTAACGGAAGTTTTCCAAAACGGCTAGAGAGTTCTGCCCAAGACCCTGGGATTCCTGGAACGGTAACAGGAACAAAACCGAATTTTGGTATTTCATCATAACCACGTGACTTAAGTTCATCAATGGAAATAGAGGAAGGTGAGTGTCCACTACCATTTAATCCATATAACTGGTCTTTCACCCACACAAGCGCAAAAGCATCTCCTCCAATGCCGTTAGAGGTTGGTTCGACAACCGTTAACGTAGCAGCCGTAGCAATCGCTGCATCGATAGCATTTCCGCCTTTTTTCAAAATATCTAGCCCAACTTGAGAAGCAAGTGGTTGTGATGTCGCTACCATTCCATTATTAGCTATAGTTGTCATTCGCTTTGAAGCAAAAGGTTGATTTAAATAGTCGGTTGTATTCATATGTATATAACTCCTCCTAAAATTGTATTTAAACAAATTTGTCCTTCACCACCAGCCTGATTATTTTAACAGGGAGGTAAAGGACAAACTCCTTCAAACTTCGTGACAGGCTACGTAATGCCCTGGATTTACTTCTCTCCACTCAGGCTTTTCTACTCTACAACGCTCATGAGCCAGAGGACAGCGGGTATGAAATGGGCAACCCTTGGGATAATCAGCAGGATTAGGCAAGTCCCCTTCAAGTTTCACCCGTTGCCGCTTTGCACCTAGCGTTGGCCTTGGTATAGCTGAAAGCAGTGCTTGAGTGTATGGATGAAGTGGATTGGCATATAATTCATCAGAGGAAGCTAGTTCAGCTGTAGCTCCTAAATACATAACAAGCACTCGATCACATACGTGACGAACAACCCCTAAGTCATGAGAAATGAATAAATAAGTCAATTGATGAGATTTTTGTAACTTTTTTAATAATTTTATAATTTGAGCTTGAACAGATACGTCAAGCGCTGAAACAGCTTCATCACATATAATCATGGAAGGATTCAATGCAATTGCTCGAGCAATGCCAATTCGCTGTCTTTGGCCCCCACTAAATTCATGAGGATAACGATCTGCATGCTCCTCTTTTAATCCAACTTCAACTAATAGTTCCTTCACGCGCTTCTCTCTTTCATTCTTCTTTATATTGGTGTGAATAATATACGCTTCCTCTAACGCATCTCCCACTCGTTGCCGTGGATTTAAGGAAGCATAAGGATCTTGAAAAATCATTTGCATATCCTTCTTATATTTCTTGAGATTACGATCAGAAAGCCCACCTATTTCTTCTCCGCGAAATTTAATAGAACCTTCTGTAAGTTCTTCTAACCCAAGAATTGTTCTTCCAAATGTCGATTTTCCACAACCAGATTCTCCAACAACTCCTAACGTTTCACCTTCTAAAACTTTAAGAGAAACATCTTCAACGGCTTTCACATTCGCTTTCGTTTTCTTCATGAAGCTACTTTTAATTGGGAAATATTTCTTCAAGTGAGTCACTTCAATAAGTGGCTGTGGCTCGGTCACCATTAACACTCACCTCCTCATCCTCGTGTAACCAGCACTTAGAATTATGGCTTTTTGATAATTTAAAATTAGGTGGATCTTTTTCTAAACATTGATCCATTGCATGTGGACATCTTGGATGAAATCGACAACCAGATATTTTTTCGTTTAAATTGGGTAAGGAACCAGGAATAGCTTCAAGTGTATGTTCAGCATCATCTACATTAGGAACAGAAGCTAGCAATCCTCTAGTATATGGATGTTTTGGAGCTTTAAAGATTTCTTCAACAGTTCCTGTTTCCACTACCTTCCCGGCATACATCACCATCACACGGTCCGCAACTTCAGCTACGACTCCCATATCGTGAGTTACCATCACAACTCCCATGCCTAGCTCATGTTTTAATTCATCGATTAATTCCAGGATTTGAGCTTGTATAGTCACATCTAAAGCTGTAGTTGGTTCATCAGCTATCAGTAATGAAGGGTTACAAGCTAATGACATAGCAATCATAACCCGCTGTCTCATCCCTCCACTTAACTCATGAGGGTATTTTTTAAGACATTTCTCCGGATCTGGTATACCGACTTGATTTAATAAATCGATCGCTTTTCGCTTAACTTCTACTTTTGAAAGGCTCGTGTGTAGCTTTAAGGGTTCCATTAGTTGGTATCCAACAGTAAAAACAGGATTTAAAGCAGTCATAGGCTCCTGAAATATCATGGATATATCATTACCTCTAATTTTTCTCATCTCTTCTTCTTTTTTATCAGTCAGATCGTCCCCATTAAAAAGAATAGAACCATTAGTTATCTCTCCATTTTTAGGTAATAATCCCATAACAGATAACGTCGTGATGCTTTTCCCACAACCTGACTCACCTACGATACAAAGTGTTTCACCTTGACTGACTGAAAAGGAAACCCCTCGCACAGCAGAAAGTTTCTCCCCCGCTGTACGAAAAGATGTAACTAAATCCTTTACCTCTAAGAGTTGTGACATTTAAAATCCCTACTCTCTATGAACGTTATATAGTAACCACTGGCCTGTAGGGTCTAGTTGTAACCCTTGTACAGATTCATCATAAGCTGCCGTAACTACTCCGTGGTGCATCGGTACCCATGCAGCATCTTCTACTGCGATCAAGTTCGCCTCTTGTAATTTTTCTTGACGAACATCTTGATCTACCTTTGTTCTAGACTCTTCAACTAGTTGATCAAACTCACTATTATCATATCTAACCCAGTTAGAAGAATCGATGTTGTCTGAATGTAAGTTCGGATACACAAGTTCACTACCATCTGCTGTACTATTACTCCAACTGGTGAAAGTCATATCAAATTCTCCTGTTGGTGTTGTATCTAGGAACGTTCCCCATTCCATAGATTCAATTGAAACCTCTAGACCTACTTCAGTTAATTGTGCCTGAACAACTTCCGCCATTCTTGTGTACGCTTCACGATTGGCAGTTAATAAAGTGATTTCTTCATCCCCATAGCCATTTTCCTCGATAATTTTTTCTGCTTCCTCTGGATCAAAACTATAACCCGCATCAGCTGCGTCTTCACTATAACCGAAAACTTGAGGCCCTATAATACTTTCATTTTCAATACCCAATCCATTTAATTGACCAACATAAGCTTCACGGTTAATTGCATGGGAAACGGCTTTTCTAAATTCAAGTTCATTATAGGGTTCTTTATCAAAGTTAAAACCGACAGAATAAACAGGAGTACCCTCTTGTTTCTGAATTTCAATATTTTCAATAGATTCTACTCGGGATAGGTGTTCTGTTGGAACTGCATCAATAAATTGGACTTCTCCTGTTTCTAACATCGAAACAGCTGTTGAATACTCTGGAACAACTTTCATAGTGACACGCTCTAACTGAGCAGGCTCTTGCCAGTAATCTTCATTTCTTAAAAGTGAAACTTCTTCACCTTGGGTCCAGTTTTCAAAGACAAAGGGACCAGTACCTACAGGTTCTTCATTAATATCTTGATTCTGATCAGCTTCTGGACTCACTATAGAAGCATTAGTGTGAGAAAGTGCAGCTAGTAGTGCCCCATAAGGTTCTTCTGTGTTAATAACAACGGTATGTTCATCTTCTACTTCTATCGATTCAATTGGTTCAAGTAGTGAAGCACGAGGTGCCGCTCTTTCTTCACTAACAAACTCTTCGAATGTGTATTTTACTGCCTCAGCATTAAATGGTGTACCGTCCTGAAACGTAATATCTTCTTTCAGTTTAATAATCCAAGTTGTATCATCCGGGGTCTCATAGGATTCTGCCAATAGTGGTTCTACTTCCATCGTTTCCGCATTTCGAGTAAACAGTGTTTCGTATACTTGTTCAATCATAGCAGCCGAAACCGAATCATTTGTATCAATTGGGGACAAACCAACAACATCAGAAGTCGTTGCATAAGTAAGTTCTTGTTCTACATCACCATCTGAACCACTGTCTCCCCCAGCTGAATCATCACTACACCCCGCCAAAGTAATACCCAAAAATAATAAAGCTGACATCCATAGTTTTTTTCTCATTAGTTTCCTCTCCTTTTTAAGTATCTAGATTCATATTAGGATCAAGAGCATCTCTTAGTCCGTCTCCAACAACGTTAAATGCGAAAACTACTAGCATAATGGCAATTCCAGGTACAATTGTTAGATGGGGCGAGGAATACATATAGTCCTGCCCTGCTGCAATCATTGCTCCCCACTCAGGTGTGGGAGGTTGCGCTCCAAGACCTAAGAAGCTTAAAGCAGCTGTAGATAAAATAGCTGTGGCCATTCTCATTGTGGCAAAAACAATAATAGGCGCAGTACAGTTAGGCAAAATATGCTTGAATATTATCCGCATATTACTTGCACCAAGTGATCTCATCGCTAAAATATACTCTTCTTTCTTGGCAGACAATACGCTTCCTCTAACAATTCTGGCACAGGTCGGAATCGACCAAATACTTATGGCAATAACAACATTGACTAAACTCGTACCAAGCATAGCAATGATTAACATAGCTAAAAGGATACCTGGAAAAGCAAATAGTAAATCAACAAATCTCATAATCGGTCCATCCAATTTTTTATAGTATCCGGACATTAGACCAAGTAAAACCCCTCCTACTAAACCTAAAGCGACCGAAGAAACTCCCACAAGTAACGAAATACGAGCTCCGAAGACTAAACGAGTCCAAACATCACGTCCGTAATTATCTGTACCTAACCAGTGTCCTTCAGAACCAATTCCAAGCTCACTGTTTACTAAATCCTGTTCACCAGGCCCATATCCTGCAAACCATGAAGCAAATACTGCCATAATAACTTGCACAAAAATGATAATAAGTCCAAAAACAGCCAATTTATTTTTCAGAAGGCGTTTAAAAGTTTTAACTAACATTTTTTCCTTTTTCTTACTTTGGGAATGAGATTGTTCATTCTTTGGACTAATAGCTTCTGAGCTAGACATTTTCGCTCCTCCTTTCTAGTCGTAGCTGATTCTTGGATCGATAAATGCATAGACAATATCAACCAGTAAGTTAACTACTACAAACAATGTAGCTACTAAAAGAACAGTCCCTTGAACAACTGGGAAATCCCGCGCTGCAATGGCGTCAATCATTAAACGGCCCACTCCATTAATAGCAAAAACTTGTTCAGTTATGATAGTGCCTCCCAGTAAGAAACCGAAATTCAAACCAATGACAGTAATAACAGGAATCATGGCATTTCTAAGAGCATGTATCCAAGTAACCGCCCAACTTTTTACTCCTTTAGCTTTTGCTGTACGGATATAATCCGCTCGGATAACCTCCAGCATTGCTGAGCGACTCATCCTTGCAATCATCGCAGCTGAAGCAGTACCAAGAGTTATCGCTGGGAGTATTAATTGTTTTATTCCTTCTATCGTCCAGAATGGAGCACTTAAACCTCCAACAGGAAGCCATTGTAATTCAACAGCAAAGAATAAAATTAGCATCGTTCCTAACCAAAAGTTAGGTATAGATACCCCTACCAATGCAACCGTTGTACTTGAAATATCAAACCAGGAATTTTGCTTAATGGCCGATATAATCCCCGCAGGTACTCCAATTAGTACAGCTACAAACATACTTGCAATAGCTAAGTTTAATGTTTGAGGAAATCGTTCAATAATAGCGTGAGAAACTTCTTGATTGTTTTGAAAAGAAAAACCTAAATCTCCTTGTACGACACCTGCTATGTAGTCAAAGTATTGAAGAAGTACAGGTTGATTTAATCCAAGATCTTCCCGAATGGCCTGAAGATCAGATTCTGTAGCAGTAGGACCTCCAATAATCGTAGCTGGATTACCGGGGGCAATATGCATACTCATAAAAACTAAAAATGAAATACCTATTAATAAAAGAATCAATTGTATAATGCGATTCGCAATTAACCCAAGCAAGTTATCCCCCCTCATCTAACTAAATTAATTTCTGAAAGCATTCGTATAACAACATTTAACTTTCAGACATTAATTACCTCCTTTTTTTCCATTCGTTAAGTAAATAGATAAATTAGATTAACAAATGTTTTGTATTGTTGATGATTATAATCGAATATTCTAAAAATTAAAACCCCTTTTTTAAAAAAATTTGAATTATTGTGTATTTTCGCGACAAAATTTGAAAATAGTAAATGCTTCATGCTAATATTTCTACAAAAGTATAATTCTAAAAAGTTTGAGAACATTCAAGACCTACCCTGTAAAGTTAGGTGGTTGTTTATGGAAAAAAGCCAGAATTTGAAAATTGATGATACAGATAAAAGAATACTAGAGTTATTAATCGAAGATGGACGCTTATCTTACGCTGATATCGGAAAAGAACTTGAACTGTCTCGAGTTGCTGTACGTTCGAGAGTAAACCAGCTTATAGATTGTGGTGTCATTGAAAAATTCACCACCGTTGTTAATAGTGAGAAGATTGGTAAGGAAGTTTCTGCATTTTTCGAAGTAGATTGTGAACCTAGAGCACTTGTAGAAGTGGCTGAAAATCTAGCTAACAACCCATATGTAGCAAGTTGCTACCAAATGACAGGCCCTAGCACGTTACATATGCACGTACTAGTCAATGATTTCACAGAATTAGAATCCTTTGTGAATGAAGAGTTATATGCTCTTCAAGGAATTACGAGAGTCGAAAGCCATATTTTGCTAAGACGTTTTAAAAGCAGAAGTGGCTTGAAACTATAAAAAGGACAAGAACTCCATCTTGGAAGTTCTTGTCCTTTTTATCCTTTAAATACTAGATGCCGCAATCGAAATCAATCATTTCCCTTAACCTCAAAGTTTTAAAAAATCCATTATAATCTCTCTATGGGTTCCTATCATTTCTGTCGGCAATTGGTCAGGAGAAATGAATTTACATTGATAAGACTCTTCTTGGTTCGCTACCATTTCACCTGAGAAATCACTTGTATAATAAGCAGTCGTAACCGAATAAAATTCATCTCCATTTTGAGCAACAGTAAAATAATTGGCACCTGAATAAACGTTAATCAATTTAAGAGAATCAATGTGCAAATTAGTTTCCTCAAGAACTTCTCGTTCAGCTGCATCTTCTGTAGATTCACCAAGTTCCATCAGTCCCCCCGGAAGTCCCCATACACCCTTAGGGAAAGTACGTTTTTGCAATAAAATATTACCATTGGCATTCGTTATAATCACAACAGAACCGACCAGTATTAGTGGACGGTGTCCCACTAATTCCCTTACATCCTCCACATATCCCAAACAATCTTCCTTCCTAAAAAGATTTCTTCAAAGTATAAAAATAAGTTCCTGGTATGTAATGTAATCTTTAATTTCTCCCACCACTTTGTAGCCATTCATTTCATAAAAGTTTCGAGTTTGATCTTCAAATGTAGTTAACATGGAGTAATCAGCACCTCTTTTACGAGCCATTCTTTCAACGGTTCGAATTAGCTGTGTTCCAATTCCATTATTACGATAGTGTTCATTCACCCAGCAATTGTTAATTTCCAGCCAATTCCAATATAATTCTGATGATATACCACCCATCGACTTTTGCTCACTATTTGAAACCATCATGTTAAGGGGTTGGACTGCTTTTTGAATTCTAGCATAATTCGTTGAATCTTCTTTTTTGCACTTTATTATTTCTTGGTAAAGCGAATCGCTACAATTATCAATTCCAGCCACATCAATTGTTACATTATAATTCAATTTTCTAAGTCACCTCTAAATTTCGATTGACCTATAATAGGTCTTATTGAATAAAATTATATTAACATAATCAGGAAACCTTTTTACCTTATATTCATCCCTCTAGAAATAATAACCTTAAATATTTCCACTCTACATTCGACGATTGAGAAACGTTAAAAGTTTGTTTTAAATCCATCTATTATTATTTCAATACCTCACGCTTATTTTCGAACTGTTTAATCCAGTAGCGTATTCCGCGTCCAGCATAAGGTTCGTCTTTAAATCTAGGGATCACATGCAAGTGGGCGTGAGGTATCGACTGACCTCCTGCTTCCCCTGTATTCCAACCAACACTATATCCATCTGGAAAGTGCTTCTCTTCCAAATGTTTCTTTGCTTTAAGCAATAAATCTCTTGAATCTTTCCATTCCTGTTCTGACAAAGAAAATACGTCTTGTTTATGTGCTTTAGGTATGATTAGACCACTGCCTTCTAAAACAATTTGTTCTGATTCTTTTTGAATATAAACACATGTCTTATTTTCAAAAATGACATGTTGAGCGGGTTTTTCATAAGGATTACAGAGCATACATGTTGAATAATCCACTGAACTCTCCCCCTTTTATAAAGTATTACATCGTTTTCTTAAAAACATAGCTTGCGCGACTATAACCCATTTTCTCTTCGTAAAATCGATGAGCCTCATCACGTTGTAATCCAGAAGATAAGGCAACACTTTCATATTCATTTTCTCTAGCCCACTCTTGAACAAAAGACAGCAATTGTTCCCCAAAGCCTTCAGAGCGCATATCCTTCGCTGTTACTAAGTCACAAACCCAAACAAATCTACCATAGTAAAGAGTAATCATAGGTTTAAATCCAGTGACAGCAACAATTTCACCTCTATCGAACAAAGCAAATAGTCTATACATATCCTTCTCTTTTGCTTCTTTAACTATTTCCAAATAACTAGTTTCGTTATGCTGGGCTCTTAATTGCTTTATAACAGGAAAAGCCTGAATAATTTCTTGATCACTATGTAATTCATGAATCTCTACCATAATTTTCTTTCTCCCTTTCCGTAAATAATTGAAGTAATGTTTTCTGGGATTATTACCAAAAACAGAATCATGGTCCCACCGTTAAAACAGAGAAAGCAGTTCAGATGAATGTTTCGATTTCTATCCAGTCAACATTTATAAATTTTACTATATAATGAAATAAATTCCTATTCAGTATATACTGAAAACATTATTAATTCAGGAGGGAAATTATGAAACAACTAATTAATGAAAACTGGAACTTGGAAAACCTTTACCCTGGTGGGAAGAACTCTGAAAAATTAATTTCATTAATAAACTCTCTGCCTCAGCAAATTAATAACCTTAACGAACAAATTGACGGACTAAATTTAGCTGATCACTCAATAAGTACAAGTAACCTACTACATATTATTGATGAACTGCAGTACCTTACTAATGCCATCCTTGAAATTGATGATTATTTAATTTGTTTAGCCTCTGACAAATCTGATGACATCGAAGCTGCAAACCTGTTAGCTCATAGCTCTAAACTCAAATCACAGTTCGAGACTGTACAAAGAGCTTTTGATCAGCTCCTCAAAGCTCTTTCACAAAAAACATGGGCTACGCTCATAGAACATGAACAAGTACAACCTTACCAGTTTTATTTGAAAGAACGCAGACAACGTTCTACTGATAAACTTTCTTTATCTCATGAAAAAATAATTAATAGTCTTGCAGTTGATGGGTTCACAGGTTGGGAACATCACTATGACCAACTAATGTCAAACTTTAAAGTTAAAGTAGATGATAAAGTAGTTTCCATTAATGACGCGCTATTTCAGGCAGGATTCTCAAGTGATCATTACCACAGAAGACAAGCCGCCCATGGTTTAGAGGAGGCTTGTTATAAGCATGAAAACACATTTGTTTCAATACTAAATCATATAGCCGGTTTTCGTTTAGAAACTTATAAACAACGAGGGTGGACGAATCTTTTAAAAGAATCATTAGATCAGAATAGGATTCAACAAGCAACACTGAATGCTCTGTTAAAAGCTAGAAATGAAAATAAAAGCCTCATCGAATCTTTCCTCAAACGAAAGACCGAACTTGCTGGAATCAAACAAGTAGGCTGGTATGATTTATTAGCTCCTAGTTTTTCGTCAAAAGAACACATTTCATATAAAGAAGCCCGAAGAATCATTATCGAACAGTTTTATGAATTTAGTAAAAAACTTGGTATGTTTGCAGAAAGAGCCTTTAATGAAGGATGGATTGAAGTAGAGGATCGTGAAAATAAATCGTATGGCGCCTTTTGTGCATCCCTACCGTTATCCAAAGAAAGTCGTATTTTTCTAACCTTTAAAGGAAATTATCAAGATGTCGTTACCCTTGCTCACGAACTCGGGCATGCTTACCATAATTACATATTACATGAGGAACCAGCCTTTGCCCAGCAGAAAGGAACTAGTCTGGCGGAAACTGCATCAACGTTCATGGAAAATTTAGTGTTAGATGCTACCATCAAGCAAGCACCTACAGATAAGGAAAAACTAGCGTTATTGGAATTGAAAATTACGAACGGTTTAAAATACATTGGTCTCATCCCCTCCATGTTTGAATTTGAACAAAAATTTTACGAAAAAAGAAAACATGGACTTGTTACAGCAGAAGAAATCAATGGTTTAATGGAGGATACAGAAAATGCTCTTTACGGAAATGTAGTAGATCAAGTAGATAAACATCGATGGATGACAATTCCACATTTCTACAGTACAGAGACCCCCTTTTACAACATCCCATATACAATCGGCTTTCTTTTGAGTAATCGCATTTATGCAGCAGCACAATTGCACGGAAAAGACTTCGTTTCTACTTATGATAAACTATTGCGTCACTCGGGAAAAATGACTGTCGAGCAATTAGCCGAAAGTTTTCTAGATGAAGACCTCCGTCATAAAGGTTTTTGGCAAAGTTCAATTGAACCTATTACAGAAGCAATTAACGAATATATCTCTATCACAAATAAGCTTCTCTAAAATCGTCAAAACCTCGCCATTTTTAAAAAGCGAGGTTTTGATTGATTATGTTGTTGTAACAATGTAGAAAACAAGAAGTGAAACTAGGACGAGAGCGATAATGAGACCCACCGCTATACCTAATATATTAAACTTCCTTGTAAACCTTTTGAGATCTCTTGGATTATCCCAGTTATCAACTCTTCTAATATGAAAATAAAGGCTACCATTAATAATCAAAATAAACACAAGGCATAGCACCAATAATATTTGAGGTTCGATGACAAACTCACCATTTGATTTACGTGTCCAAAATGCTTGTAAGAACATAATTCCACTTAAAAAAAAGTTCCAACCAAGACTTGTTCTTTTCTTAATTTTCCATTCAGAGCCTAACTTTTTTTGTTCATATCGCTCAATTCTTGTGAAAAAAGGAAACAGAGATGAAGTCGAATCCCTCTTACTTAATTCATAAAAAGATTGAAGAAGCAGGAAAACCCCTGAAGCCATAAAAACTTGTGGAAACGTAATAGCTAAACCATTTAAAATCAGAAAGAAAATGACCATGGATAAGATAAATAATACATTTACAACTAAAAATTGTTTCTTTCTCATTTTCGTGATTTCAGTAGCTACCATTTTATCCCCCCCATCAAGCGTTCTTAAAGATAGGTTACAGATAAATTAAACAAACGTGATTCATCCTTATAAAGAACTCAATAAAAAAATAGCTAATACAACAAAGGGAAATACAAAGGTGAACGCATTAATTGCTTGCAAAACACTTAATCCCCTACTAACCTTTTTTCGCTTACGTTGTTCAAAGCGAATAAATTGAAAAGACAGAAGCGAAAGTAACGGAACAAAAAATCCTAGTCCACCACGGTTAGCAGAGATCACGCCAATAATTTCCAACATTAAAGTGCTTAATAAAATGGTATTCATTACAAAAATGATTAACGGGAAAATGTATGAGCGAATAATCATGCGGGTCTCTCCTTCTCTATGATGATAACCATACCATTATGTACTACAAATTCTTTTTCAACTTTATCATAGCCATTGGATAAATTTCGATTACGATTGTTTTACAAAAATAAAAACAACCCAAACAATTAAGGTAATGGGTTTCTGGTTTATCATTATTCTGTAGAGGCAATTGCTGTTGTTGAAGATCCTCATGAAGAACAGTAGAAGATTAAAACTCCCGATTGTTTTAAGAAGGGATAATGGTTGATGGGGAGGAAATTAGTTCGCTTTCCGCGGACGAACCATTTCCCTGCCCTCCCTCTTTTTCACGAACGGATCCGAATAGTGGGCCTTCCTTTATAATGAAAACAGATTTATAAACATGCTGTTATATCAACGATTATCGGTATTTAATATATAAATTAGCATACAAAATCAGAGATTGTGCTTGAATTCGAGATGTTTGTGTGAATATAGGGGCTGCGGGAAACGGATCGCTTTCCCTCCGCCCCTTTACCATATAAGTGTCTCAATACCCCTTCAAGAAAAGGTAGCCATTCCTAAGTTTGCATGCAAATCTTGATAGCGAGTGATTTCCCGGACCTCCAAACGCTTTCAACCATAACGGAAACAACATCTCTCTAAGCTGAGTGTTTTTTCCTGTCAAAGTGGAGGATTAAGTCCAATTTACCCCTAATTTATAAACTGAAAATGGGGATAGAATTTTTAGGGATTTGCTTTTCTTAAAATTTACCGGACTTTTTCAGTGGCCTCGACGAAGTCCAAGGAGGCTCACCGTACGCCCACGGAAAGCGAGCGACCACCTTCTCCTCATACCAATGACGAAACAGCCACACAATTAGGGAATAGAGTCATCAACACTACTTCTGTATAACGGAACCTGTCTAACTCTTAGGATAAGCTACTTCACGTGAGCAGAACGCCTCACGTATGAGCATCGTGTGGGGTTAGGCATTATCTTATAGCATAGATAAGACGCATTCTCCTATGCCGGGGTTCGTTCATTTCCATGTCGAATGGGGTGGTTTTGAAACGACGAGACTCCCGCGGGAGAGGGAGCTAGGCGAGACCCCACAGGGAGTGTCAACGACCGAGGAGGCTTGCCAGTTTCCCCGCAGGAAAGCGAGTTGTTTCAAAGCCACCCCTATCCCTTATGTGGTAACGAACCCCATTATCTCAAATTAGATTCTTCAACAATCCTGCCCTTTAACGTAATAACAATTACTTCAACCCCTCCATAATTTCCGCAGTTACTTACTCAATTATATCGGGGTCATAAATACCCAATCAACTAAAAATGAAGTACAAGTTCTTACCATACAATGACAATGGTAAGAACTTGTACCTCACTCTAAACCAAGTATTTTCAATGTATAAACCTTGCTAAATCAACAAAAAGAAGCAGTCCAATTTACATACCAAATGGACTGCCAGAAACTTTATTCCTTGTACTCTTAAACCTTTAACAATTAATTAAGTTAGCTTTATTCAATGAATTATTTTGCCTCAGTAAATTTTCGATACCTGCGCTCATTCATCGACCATGTAATTAATCCAAAGAAAATACCGCCGATCACGGCAATATAAATCTTTTCCATGATAATTGAACCTGTAATACCATCACCGAAAAACACGTCCATTAATAAAGAAAATATAAAAAACACTGTCCCATAAGCTATAATGCCATAAAAACCAATATATTTTAATTTGCCCATTTCACGAGTTCTTTCCCAACGATCATTTAAAAGCTTT
Organism: Halobacillus seohaensis; assembly: GCF_042663045.1. Classification (NCBI taxonomy): domain Bacteria; kingdom Bacillati; phylum Bacillota; class Bacilli; order Caryophanales; family Bacillaceae; genus Halobacillus; species Halobacillus seohaensis. The sequence goes on from NZ_JBHSZV010000020.1 coordinate 108,973, forward strand.
TGTCTTTCGTTCATAATATCTCCTCCACTCTAAAAATATTCTCTCATGAACCTATGTAAAAATAAATATAAATGTGTGGCCAAAAAGCGACTTCTTTTCATTTTTTTCTACAAAATACATGTGAGATTTTTCTGAAAACATTGTATAATCAAAAAATGCATTAAATAATGAAGGAGGATCCATGTATGAAGTCGTTAGAAAAAATCAGTAACTTTGTAGGAAGTACATTTGCTATTTGGGTTTTATTATTTGCACTCTTATCTTTTATTTACCCATCAGGTTTTGAATGGATCGTCCCATACATTGTCCCACTTTTAGGAATCATAATGTTTGGCATGGGACTAACTTTAACGAAGGATGATTTTAAAGAAGTCTTTCGGAGACCTAAAGATGTGGCTATCGGTGTAGGTGCACAATTTTTGTTAATGCCTCTTCTGGCCTTTTTTCTAGTAACAGTTTTACCAGTATCACCAGAGGTAGCCGTAGGTGTTATATTAGTGGGTTGCTGCCCTGGAGGAACTTCATCTAATGTGATGACGTATTTATCTAAAGGAGACACGGCTCTCTCTGTAGCGATTACATCCGTTTCTACATTGCTTGCGCCAATCATAACCCCTGCCCTTATGTTATTGTTCGCTAGTCAGTGGTTACCTATATCAGCAACTGATTTGTTCTTCTCAATCGTTAATGTTGTACTGATTCCTATTATTCTAGGGTTAGTTGTAAGAGCTGTATTAGGAACCAAAGTAGAGGCTGGGGTTAAATCTGTACCCCTTATTTCAGTAATAGCTATTGTTGCTATAGTCACTGCAGTAATTGGAGCTAATCAGCAACAAATCATGGAAACAGGTGCTGTTATATTCGCCATTGTAGTCCTTCATAATATCTTGGGCTATTTAGCTGGATATGGTCTCGGCAAATTATTTAACATGGAACCTGCCAAGCAGAGAGCTGTATCAATTGAAGTAGGCATGCAAAATTCGGGGCTTGGTGCTTCACTAGCTGCTGTTCACTTCAGTCCTTTAGCTGCCGTTCCTAGCGCCATTTTTAGTGTCTGGCATAATATATCCGGGCCTTTAATTGCATCCATTTATCGTAAACAGAAAGAGAAAGAAACAAAGTCATCAACTATTGATAAAGCTTCTTAGAAAATAAAGCCAAGATCCTTTTCAGGATTTTGGCTTTATTTATAGTGAAAAGGACATTTTCCATGAATCGGCTCCACATCATCACCTATAAAGTATTGCTTCCACTCTCGATGCTCTGGATCTCCATAGTGACTTATGTTTGGATGCTTAGGTAGGTGATCCCATTTTTCCACACGTTCACGTACCTTTTCTCGAGACATCACTCCTCCTTCTGATGTCCCTTCTAACCCCTTAAAAATTCGACGAGGTTGAAATCCTATAACTAAACTATTACCTAGATCTCTTGTCTTTCTTTGCTTATAAGCCGGAGCGTTTCCGAAAGCAAAAAAGGGTTCTTCAGCAAAAGAAAAAGCCCAAAGGTGGTGGTCAGGATCCTTAGGATAATCACTTGGCCAAGGTTTAGTATCTTTGTTATGCAAATACTGCAAAATGTCCCAGAAATAGTTACGATAGTAATCAACCGATTTTTCTTCAAGTTCTGGCTCCACAAAAAGGAAAAACCCGTGACGAATCATGCGCTTTTGATTATCAAATAAACGGATAAAAGCTTCTATCGTTTCAGGAAGGTGGGACCAATTATCATGGGTAATGTAGGAATAGCGAAGTTCTCCACGTTTCTCACCAGACATACCAAAGTAGCAAGGGAAAGTTTGATCAGTTACTATATCACGAAACGTTTCATACTCCTCTTTAACCCAATTTGGTACTTTTTCTAGGTTGACCATATCTTCTTTAGTAAAGAGCAAATCAGAATGCGACACGTCGACATCTCCTATTTCATAGTTTGTCTTTTTGTACCCTTTTACACAATTAGTTAAACAATAAAGGAAGGAGCTTACCCTTCATAGGCAAGCTCCCTTAATCTATACTGCTTCTTCAGCCGGCTTATCTTTTTCATTGCGACTTTCTTCTGATTTATCAATAGCAACGGCAACAGCGGCATCCCCTGTAATATTGACAGCTGTTCGTGCCATATCCAACAAACGATCAATACCAAGAATAAGGGCAATACCTTCAACTGGAAGAGATACTTGGTTAAGAACCATAGCTAACATAATCAGGCCAACACCCGGCACACCTGCTGTTCCAACACTTGCAAGCACAGCTGTTAAGACAACCATAACTAACTGAGCGATGGATAGCTCTGCACTGTATACTTGCGCTATAAAGATAGTAGCTACCCCTTGCATAATCGCGGTACCATCCATGTTGATCGTTGCGCCTAACGGCTGAACAAAACTACTTACTGGCTTAGATACTTTTAATTTTTCCTGTGCTAACTTCATAGAGACAGGTAAAGTTGAACTACTGCTAGAAGTACTAAAAGCAACAGTCATCGCTGGGAAGAAATTCTTGAAAAACGTCAATGGATTCATCTTACCTATGAAATATACAATAGAACCATAGAATAAAGAACCGTGTATGATTAGTGCAAGAATAACGAGGGTCATATAGGCAAACATTGCTTCTAGTCCATCAAGTCCCATTTCACCAACAGCTGATGCTAGTAAACCGAACGCACCATAAGGAGCAAAGCGCATAATCAAGTTAACAAGATACATTAATACGTCATTACCTTGTTCCACTAGATTTAAAATTGCTGATGTCTTTTTACCAAGCATAGCAAGTGCTAAACCAACAAAGATAGAGAAAGTAATGATTTGTAGCATATTTCCTTCTACCATTGACTGAATAGGGTTGGTAGGAATAATACTAGTAAACGTATCTACTACTCCAGGTGCTTCATCTTGTTGTTCATAAGACGCACCAGACGTATCAATATTGGAGTTGCCTGGCTCAAATACATAAGCAAGACTTAATGCTATGGTTATAGCTACGGTAGTAGAAATAAGAAAGAAACCAATTGTCTTTCCACCAATACGACCTAATTTCTTTGGATCACCTAAAGAAGCAGTACCAAGAGTAATAGAGAAAAACACAATCGGAACTACAAGCATTTTAATTAAATTAAGAAAAATTGTCCCTAGGGGATTAAATATATAACTATCCAACGTACCGAATAATTCAGGTGAGTTCAAATTTAATACTAAACCTATCACAGCACCTAAGATTAAACCTATGAATATTTTAAACGTTAAGTTCATCCAATCGCCTCCTTTACTTTTATTAGTTAAAAGATAACTTTAACACCTTATAATAGTAGATTACAAATCTTGATATGCCTGAAAATTCAGCAAAATTAAAAGAGTTTCATACCTTTTCATTAAATGACGCTTTTTAAATTTATCAAATTAAAGGATAGATGAATATAGAACTAAAAGCCTATATTACAACTCATCAAACTTTGCAATTATCAATAAAAAAGGTCTCAGGTACTATAAATTCACCTAAGACCTTTATTTTAAAGGAAGCTTTATATAAAAAGAATGATAAGAACCGTCTGTTTCTAACCAAAGCATTCCCTTGTGATGCTCTACAATCTCTTTACTTATTGCCAACCCTAATCCAGTACCGCCCTTAGGTCGACTTCGTGATGGATCTACTCGATAAAATCGTTCAAATACTTTTTCTTTATCTGATAGGGGGATAGGCAAACCTTTCCCTGACACAGAAACTAAATAACCATCATTTTGCAAACGCCCTACAATGCTTATTGGTTCACTGCCGATGTTATAGTTAAGAGCGTTATCCACCAGATTGGTAAAGACTTGCTGAATACCTTCCTGATGCATGAAAACGGTAGATGGAACAACATCGAGATCAAGTTTGATTTGATACCGTTCAAATTCTAATTCAAACAGACGTACGACTTGTTGAATTAACTCATCTATCCGCACTCCAGCATTTTGTACCATTGAGTCGGAAGCAGACGAACTCCATACCTTAACCTCATCAACTTGTTGAACTAAACGGTTCACTCGCTCCGTTTCTTCTGCTAAAGACTTATAAATTTCTTGGTCTCCTTGAATGACACCTTTTGTTAAGGCTTCTAAATACCCCTGTAAGTTAGATAATGGAGTTCTTAACTCATGAGAAAGATCGCTTAGCATCTGATTTCTCTCATTCTCTTGCTTTTGCAACAACAGAGTTAAATGATTAAAGTGATGTACTAACTTACTTACCTCATCGTTAGATTTGGATGTTATCAACCTAGGGTAGTGACCCGATTTTAAAGTCTCCATAGCACTTGTCAATTGTTTAACTGGTAATAGCATTCGCCTCGTAATCGTTGTATATAATAAACCGCCTATGATAATAAACACAATACTTATGATCCAAGAATAACTTAGTAATGAAGAATTAAACGAAAACTGTGTTTGTCCTTCAATCCCTCCTATGTTTGAAGCTAAATAACATGCGGTATTATAAATCGTTAAACAAGTAAAGAGTACAATGAATATAAGAAGGGAAATATTAATAACCGTCAGCTTCACCCATAATTTCGGAGGTAGAATGTTGTTAAAACGCATAATATTTATACCCCATCCCTCTTACTGTTACAATACGTTTAGGTTGTGAAGGGTTTTCTTCTATTTTCCTGCGCAACTTTTTAATATGGGCATCGATCGTACGGGACATAATTTCTCTATCATCATAAGGATGAATTTGATTAACTAACTGTTCTCTTGTAAAAACTTGATCAGGGCTTTCCATTAAGAACAACAGTAAATTGAACTCATAACTCGTCAACTCGATAAGTTCTCCGTCGAGTAACACTTCTCCCTTACGCGGTTTAATAACAAGTCCCTCATGAGCAATTTTTTCACAAAAATGACCAGTTCTTCTCAAAACCGCTTCAACGTGAGCAATTAGCTCCTCAGGGCTGAATGGTTTCGTCATATAATCATCTGCACCAATCCTAAGTCCACTAATTTTATCATCTGTTTTTGCTTTAGCTGAAAGCATAATGACAGATGGATCATCAGAATCTCCTTTTTTTACCCACTTACAAAATTCTTCCCCACTTACTTTTGGAAGCATAAGATCTAGAATAATTAGGCATGGAAAATGCTGTTGGTAAACATACTTAGCCTCTTCACCATCATAGGCTTGAACTACACCATAGCCGTGATTCTCTAGGTATAACTTAATTAAGTTAGCAATTTTCACATCATCTTCTACAATTAAAATGGTTGATTTCATCACTTTATAGCAACTCCTATAATTCCTCCAGACGTTGGAGCATCATATCGTAATTCATTGCTCCCATCATAACAGACTGAACTCTCCCCTCTTCATCAATAAAAACAGAAGTAGGTACTGGATTAATTTCATATTTTGTGGCAACCTCGGATCCTTCATCTTTCAAAATTGAAAAAGACAAATTAAATTCTTCGACGAATTCTTCTACATCCCCTAATGACGATTCTGTAGATGTTAAATTAATAGCTAATATTTCCACATCTTCATTTTGATGAAATTTCTCCATATCAGGCATTTCTGCTCGGCACGGTGGACACCACGTAGCCCAAAAGTTAATCATTACTTTTTCGCCGCGATAATCCGATAACTTAACTTTCTCGCCATCTAAACGTTCCAACGAAAAATCTGGAGCTTGTTGACCTTTTTCTAATCCAGTTTCTGGAGAATCTGTAGCAGGCCCCTCTGCTACCGCTTTATCGTTATTTTCTTCACTACTTATATTATCCTCTATTTCTACGGCCTCATCTTCTGGATCTACAAAATCGTAGATCGTCCATGCAAACATAGCAGTTACTACAACTATTACTCCCCATTTTTTCATAGATAATCTCCTCTCATTTTAAAAAATAACACCTAAGTTTGAAAGCCATGTGTCTTGTACGAGTTTCAATAACATCGAAGAAAAACGAGTCATATACCCTGTATATAAAAATGCACCTGCAATAATCATGGTCAATCCGCCAATTTTCATAAGACGTTCACTATATTTCAGGATAAATTTAGTGGAACCAATAAAGAACGAAAAGGCTAGAAACGGTAGAGCAAAACCAATGACGTATACAATCGTATATATGATTCCTTGTGTAGGGTTACTAGCAGACAACATTAGTATCGAAGCAAAAATCGGACCAATACATGGTGTCCAACCAGCAGCAAATCCCATTCCTGCAAAAGCTGTTCCTACATAGCTAAACGATGTCCTTGGTTTGAAATTCATCCTTTTTACTTTCATTAACCATCGGAAGTTCAGCCATCCACCTACAAACAGCCCCATAATGATGATGAAAATCCCTGCAATACGTTGAATAAACAATCCAGTCTCTCCTGTTAATAATCCTTGAACAAAATTACCTAGATAGGAAGCACCTATACCTAAGCTAATAAAAATGGTTGATACCCCTAACAGGAAAAATATCGAGTGAGTAAGCAATTTTCTTTTTACTTTTATACTCTGATCTTCCTTGATTTCTTTCACGCTCATACCCGTTATGTAAGATAAATAGGCTGGAAACAAAGGCAGTGTGCAAGGTGATAAAAATGAAATAATTCCTGCCCCTAACGCCAACCATATCGTCACGTCACTCATGATGTCACTCTCCTTTTATCAAATTTCAGAAATAAAATACCTACTAAACTTATGACTAAGTAAAACCAAGTATCCATGCGGTATCCCATAATTGCAGGCGTTTCGAAAAGAAAACCAGCAATTCCAGATAAAAACGATATTAGAATGATTGCCTGTAGCGGTGCTCTATATATTGTAATAAGAATAAAGAACAAAAAGGTTACAAGTAACTCTAACCATCCCCCCTCTTGAAGAAATAACCTTGTGAGTATAGAAAAGCTAAGTAGACTGTAAGCCGTTAGCTGAACATATTCATATAGGTAATCCTGATACGAATGATATTGACGTAATTTGAGGATCAGTGTAAACAAAGTAGCTAAATAAAACTCCAATGTTCCACTAGGATAGGCAAGGAGCGCAATAGGATGATCCAGTAACAGTTCCCATTTTGTCAGGACTTTTACACCAATAAAAAATAAAACCCATGTCGTCATTAAGGAAACAAACGATTCTGCTTTATGTTTTTTCACTGCACGTTTTTCTTCAGACACTATCCAAAACAAAACAAGCGCGATAATAATAGAAATAATTCGAATAGCTAACAACGGTTGTACAACCATTTATAAAAACCTCAATCCCTTACAATAGTTTACTTATAGAGGATGTCAAAAAGTCACCAAATGATAAGCGGCGCATCTCTTCGTTGGCTCGTTCTTCCGGTCCTCATGTAGGAAAAGCCTACACTTTGGTCCTCAGAAACTTCGCCGCCTCGACCTGCTTGCTTCTAATTTGGCGTCTTTTTGAACACGCACTTATAGTTTAATGGTTCTTTGTGAAAATATGATGAACAGAATTCAAAATCCTATATTAAATATTTACAAGCATACTTATGATAAAATCAAATTACCTTCAAAATGGAAAGGATGTAAAATATGTACGGTATAGAAGAAAAGCGCAAGGAAGTACTTTCTTTTATAAATGAACTATCAAGCGAAAAAGCTATCCAAAAGCCAACGCCCGAATCTTGGTCCATTCTGGAAGTCTTGGAACATCTTTATTTAATGGAACAGCTTATCGATTATCAAATGGGTCAGGCATTAAAAGAAGGAAATACCCAGCAAGCAAGTGAAAAACCTTTGCACAAAACGACTGACCGCAGTTATAAAGTAGACGCACCAAAAGCTGTTCAACCTAAAGGCGAATTCCAAACGATTGACGAAGCCAAAGATAAGTTAGCTAAGGGACGAGAAACTACTCTCTTTCTTGCACAAAATAAAGAGGAAGAAACTCTACGAAACTATGCCTTTCCACACCCTAGTTTTGGAGATTTGAATTTGAAACAATGGGTAGAATTTATTGGCTGGCATGAACTTCGACATCTTGACCAAATGAAGGAAATTTACGACAAACTCAAGTAATATATAAATGGAACATTGAATTACAGCGTAAGGCTTTTAGCATTAAAATTTGCCAGCTGAGCAGGAGACATTTTGTAAGCAAGTAGAGTGTTGATTGGATAAGAACCTCTGGCTCGCTTTCCGTGGAAGAACAGTAGCGTCTCCTCGTCCGTTACTGCGTGATGTCTCCAGCCCGTATTTCCACAGAAGTTCCAATCAACGCCATAAGATTTTACGGTGCCACTTCGGTTATAAATTCATATAAAAAAGTAGTCCAGTTAAAGAATACAAGTTACGTTTTTGTACTCCAAAACTGAACTACTTACTAATTTCGGGCCATCTATTTAGTTGTCTATGTTAAATCTAGGTTCATTTTTGTTACAAAAAATATTGATTTCTTTATTAGATACATTGCTTATTCCGTTAAAGCCCCAGATTGTGGAAGACTCAACTTCGAGACATTCCGGTGGTTTCCGTTACAAAGGATGGCGTTAGAAGCCTCATACGTGAAAATCGTGGGGCTGTGTAATTATTGCCATTGAAATGATCCACTTAGGACATCAGCCATACACGCCAGGTAAACTCCTAACTGCTGTTGATGGACTGAAATTATTATCACAGTGGCTTTATGTCAGGGCTCGTTAATAGGCGGGGTTTATTTAAGTGGACCATCACACTCGTTTTTTACCAACTTGTTTAAGTGGCCCAATAGATATAACAGATACCTCATACTTTAACAGTAACGGTAGAACGGCACGATTCCGATAGAAACTTACGGCAAGGGGCGGTGGGGAAGGGGGAGACTCCTGGAGCGACCGAGCATAGGTCGTAACATATAGCGGGTGGGATG
>NZ_JBHSZV010000021.1:0-46994 GCF_042663045.1 Halobacillus seohaensis
TCATACGCCGAATGATTTATACAACGAACACTATTGAAAGAGCTATTAAAGAAGTGAAAAAGCGTACCCGTAAAATGAACAGTTTGCCAAGTGAAAAAGCCCTAGAAAAAATTGTTTACTTAGTGACCCAGGACTTCAATGATATGTGGAGTAAAAGGGGGATAACCGAATTCGTTTCTGTTTCCGGCGAGTTAGATGAAATGTTTGATAAAAGGTACGGTCCCCCAGCCAACAACTAAAAAACTTAATGTTTAACATAGGAGAACCTTCCTTGATTTACACAGACTTCTTGACACTACCACGAAGTCCAAGGAGGCTCACCGTACTCCCACGGAAAGCGAGTTATTTCCCCGACCACCTTCTCCTCCTACCGATGACGGAACAGCCGCACAATCTCTAAATCGAGTCTTCAACAATACGCCCGGTTTCTTTAAGACTCAGTTTTTGAATGGCTTTAAGGATATCGGTTGCTTTCACAGTCATCACCCACTTATGTTTGATAACTTTACCACAGAACGATTGTTCGATTTTATCACATATCAACAATCAACTTTAACAGAGCCTTATTATAAGAAATGTACGTTAAAAATAAATCATTCAATTTATTTAGTTATTTCTGTACATCTATTTAATACTGAAATAAGGGGATTTTGAGCATATTAAATAAGCGTGTGACCAATTCTAAAAGAAATATCCCCTTGAAACAAAACCGTCTGGATGGTATATTTTTAATTGCGTTAAAAAAACCGTCCGGATGGTAAACTAATTATCACTTAATATATAGGCAATCAAAGGAGGAAGTAAAATGAACCAAAAAGTATTATTAACAGCAGCTGTTACAGGAGCAGGAGATACTACAGAAAAAAACCCTCATGTTCCAGTCACACCAAAAGAGATTGCGGAATCGGCTATCGAATCGGCAAAGGCTGGGGCTACAGTTGCTCATGTTCATGCTCGCGACCCAAAAACGGGTGGTATAAGTCATAACATTGATCATTATCGTGAAATCGTCGATCGTATTCGTGAGTCAGAAACAGATGTCATTATTAATATTACTTCTGGGGGCGGCGGTGACTTTATTCCAAGCTTAGCTACACCTGCTGCAGGTGGCGATGGCACGGATATGCAAACACCGTCTGAACGTCATCAGCCAGTTGGGGAATTGCTTCCGGAAATGTGTACACTTGATTGTGGAAGTACAAATTTTGGAAATATGATTTATTTAAGCCCAACGGATTGGCTTCGTGAACAGGCAAAGCTCGTTCAAGAAAGCGGAGTGAAACCAGAACTTGAATGTTTTGATACAGGGCATATTCGTTTTGCTAAACAACTTATTAATGAAGGCCTTATTGATGGAGACCCAATGTTCCAATTTTGCCTCGGAATTCCGTGGGGAGCAGAAGCGGATGCAGAAACGATGCTATATATGAAGAATCGTTTGCCAGATAACGCTCACTGGTCAGCTTTTGGAATCGGTCGTATGCAAATGCCAGTAGCCACTCAATCAGCCATTCTCGGGGGAAATGTTCGAGTAGGATTAGAAGATAATATCTATTTGAAAAAAGGGGTTATGGCACGAAATGAGCAGCTTGTCGATAAAGCTGTCACTATGCTACATGGGAATGGGTTAGACATTATGACACCACAAGAAGCACGCGAACAATTTAATCTTCGCAACCCGCATCAAGGAGGAAAATAACAATGAACACAATTAATAAAGTCACGGTGGTTGGTACAGGTGTAATTGGGAATGGGTGGATTGCCCGTTTCTTAGCACAAGGATATGATGTGGTAGCTTTCGATCCGGCTGAAGGAGCAGAAGATCGTACACGTCAAGCTGTAAATCATGCTTGGATATCTCTTGAGCAAAAGGGTCTTGCAGCAGGAGCTTCTAAAGAGCGTCTACGCTTCATTGATACGATCGAAGAAGCGGTAGCTGAAGCAGATTTCATTCAGGAAAACGTTCCAGAACGTGAAGAACTGAAGAAGAGCGTACTTGAAACGATTGATCGTTATGCTAAAACGGACGCAATTATTGGGTCAAGTACATCCGGAATCATTCCGAGTACATTGCAGTCAGGACTACAACACCCGGAACGGTTTATTGTTGCCCACCCATTTAATCCAGTTTACTTGCTTCCTCTTGTAGAAGTTGTAGGTGGAAAATCAACAGATGCAAATGTCGTGAAAAGAGCATGTCAATTCTTTGATTCAATTGCCATGAAGCCGCTCGTTATTCATAAAGAAGTTGATGGTCATGTTGCCGATCGTTTGATGGAAGCTCTTTGGCGTGAAGCATTACATTTAGTCAATGACGGAGTAGCAACAACAGAAGAAATTGATACAGCCATTATTTATGGTGCAGGATTACGCTGGGCTCAAATGGGGCCATTCCTAACTTTCCATTTAGCAGGCGGCGAACAAGGAATGCGTCATATGCTCGAACAATTTGGACCTGCCCTTAAACTTCCGTGGACGAAGCTTGAAGCACCAGAACTAACAGATGAACTAAAAGAGAAGGTTATTGAAGGCTGCGAAAGTTATGCTGGGGACGAATCAGTTGCTGATCTAGAGCATAAGCGAAATGAATTTCTCGTAAAATTACTTGATTTAGTTGAAGAATATTGGCCGGAATCGAAAAGTCTAAATAAAAACTAAACAGGTGGAGTGATAAATATGTTAGAGTCCACGTTTAAATATCAGGATCATGTGCACAGTGAGTGGGTAGATTACAACGGTCATATGAATGATGCGGCTTATGCCACTGTTTTTAGTTATGCGGTCGATCATTTCATGGATTACATTGGATTAGATGAAAAATCTCGAGAGTCTTTTGCTTATACTATCTTTACGTTAGAAACCCACCTTTGCTATTTAAAAGAAGCTCATGAAAATGAAGATATTCACGTATCTTTCCAATTAATAGACAATGACGCCAAGCGTCTTCACATCTTTTTTATCATGGAAAATGAAGCTGGAGATTTATTGGCCACTAGTGAGCAGATGTTAATGGGTATAAACACAGTAGAAGGCAGACCTGCTCCATTTCCTGAGCTAATAACTCATGTAATAGAGAAATTGCGAGAAGCACATGAACAGTTAGAAATGCCTAAACAAGTGGGCAGAAAAATTGGTATTCGGCGATAAGTTAACACTTGAACTGTACAAAGGGGGAGAATGTTTATGAATAAGATTGAAGTCAATAATATGACGAAGATTTTCGGTTCTCATCCTAAACAGGGTTTAAAGCGTTTAAACGACGGAGAACAAAAGGAGCAAATATTAGAAGAAACAGGAATGACCGTAGGGGTTAATCAAGCATCCTTCGATGTTAAACCTGGTGAATTCTTTGTAATTATGGGATTGTCGGGAAGTGGTAAGTCAACATTGATTCGCCTGGTCAATCGTCTAATGGAGCCAACTTCTGGTGAAGTGTACATCGATGGTGATGATATCACAACAATGAACCAATCCTCTCTTATCCAAACACGACGAAAAAAGCTTGGCATGGTCTTTCAAAAATTTGGTTTATTTCCTCATCGTACCGTATTGGATAACGTTGGATATGGATTAGAAATTCAAGGAATACAAAAAGAAGAGCGGAAAGAAAAAGCGCAAAAGTCGATTGAAGATGTAGGACTAAAGGGATATGAAAATAGTTTTCCTGATCAATTAAGTGGAGGCATGCAGCAGCGTGTAGGTCTCGCACGTGCCCTTGCTAATGATACCGATATTTTACTAATGGACGAAGCTTTCAGTGCACTCGATCCTCTCATTCGTAAAGAAATGCAGGACGAACTGCTGCATTTACAAAAAAAATTAGGGAAAACCATCTTGTTTATAACACATGATTTAGACGAAGCGTTAAAGCTTGGGGACCGTGTAGCGATTATGAAGGATGGACGAATTGTACAAGTTGGAACATCTGAAGAAATATTAGAAAATCCTGTTAACAATTATGTTTCTAATTTTGTAAAAGACGTAGATCGATCTAAAGTATTAGAAGCACACCATGTAATGCGAAAGCCTGAAGTATTAACAACATCAAAAGATGGTCCTCGTGCGGCCGTTCGTAAAATGGAGGAAGCAGGTGCTTCTAGTATATTTGTTGTAGATAAACAGGATAACTTTAAAGGATTATTAACAATTGATGATGCGATTGAAGCTTATAAAAATGAGTTCCCCTTGGAGAATGTCCTTCTAGAAGAAGTATACTCAACCGCAATGAATACTCCGCTCAATGACTTACTAGGTATAGCAGCAGAAACGAAGTATCCAATCGTTGTTCTGAATGAGGGCAAGTTAGAAGGGATTATTTCAAGAGTTTCTATTCTTTCAGGACTTGTTCTTGGTAAAGAAAAAGAGGAGGTGGATGTATCATGAATTATTTCTACCTGCCATTAGAAGAATGGACGAATGCTTTCGTAAATAATTGGCTTCTACCTGTTATGGGTGGATTTTTCAATCAAATTAGCATAGCACTAGGATCATTTATTGATGGAGTTACAAATTTGCTTATTTTTATACCTCCAGAAGTCATCACACTTGTACTCATTTTATTATCTTGGAAATTTGCAGGTAGAGGAATCGCATTATTTACGTTAATTGGATGTATTTATTTAGGTTCCGTAAATTTATGGGATGGTGCCATGCAAACGGTAGCCGTAGTGGTTGTATCTACTATTCTATCAATCATTGTTGGTGTGCCTGTAGGTATAGCGAGTGCAACAAATTCGCTGATCGACAAAATTGTACGTCCGATTCTCGATTTCATGCAGACATTACCAAGTTTTGTTTATTTAATACCAGCTATTCTATTATTCGGACTTGGTGGAGTTCCGGCAGTAATTTCAACATTTGTGTTCGCTACTCCTCCCGCAGTTCGTATGACTAGCTTAGGAATTAAACAAGTTCCTGCTGATGTTGTAGAAGCATCAAGAGCTTTTGGTTCTACACCAAAACAATTACTTTTTAAAGTACAGATTCCCATGGCCGTTCCTACAATTATGGCCGGAATCAATCAAACGATTATGTTAGCTTTGTCGATGGCTGTTATTGCATCGATGATCGGTGCACCTGGACTTGGATCAACTGTCCTGTCTGGTATTTCAACCGTAAACGTTGGCCTCGGGTTAACTGGTGGTTTAGGTATCGTAGTTTTAGCAATTGTTCTTGATCGAATTACTCAAGGAATAGGAAGAAAAGTATAAATTTAAAGGGGAAATTTCAAATGAAAAAACTTTTATTACTAGGAATAATGACAACACTATTAGCACTGATTGGCTGTTCAGCTGACGAAGAAGCAAGTAGTAAATCAAATGAAGAAAGTAATAAAGATCAAACGATAAAGTTTGGTGTGACACCATGGACAAGCACGGTACCTCCAACTGAAATTGCTCAGCTGGTTTTAGAGGATATGGGGTATACAGTTGAAGGAACAGAAACAAATGTTGGCGGTGTATTTATGGGATTATCCCGTGGAGATCTTGATGTGTTCATGGATGCTTGGCTTCCAATGCACCAAGTTCACTTGGATAAATTTGAAGATAAACTTGATCAAACAGCAGTCAGTTACCCAGAAGCTCAAACAGGGTGGGTTGTACCAACTTATATGGAAGATATTAATTCCATTTCTGACTTAGAAGGAAAAGAAGATAGGTTTAATAATGAAATGTATGGAATTGAAGAAGGAGCAAGTGCAACAGAAGAGTCTGATGAGATTATTGAAGCTTATGGTTTAGATATGAAGCAGGTAAATTCTTCTGAAGGTGGAATGATTGCCGAGGCTTCCCGTAAAATGGCTCAAGAAGAGCCAGTGGTATTCTACGGTTGGCGTCCACACACAATGTTTAACAAGTACGATCTAAAAGTAATTGAAAATGACCAAGGATTCTTTGGATCTTCTTCTGTAGAAGTCATAACAAACAGTGACTTAAAAGATAAAGCACCAGAAGCTTATGAGTTCCTAAGTAACTGGAGCATTTCTATTGATGATGTTGAGGAAATGATTGTAGAGATTGAAGAAAACGGTAAGGATTCAAAAGAAGTGGCGCGCGAGTGGATAAATGATAACCAGGATAAAGTGGATGAGATGATGGGAGAATAATTACCCGACAAGGTCTGTAGTAAAATACTAACGGGTTCAGTTTCCTATCACAAAACTCGAAATCACACTATAAAATGCACCTGAATTTGTATGACTAATTGTGTAATATGGGTAATGGTTGATGTCCACAATCGCTTACTTTCTATTGAAAAACTCTCGTTCAGGTGGTGTGAAGTATAGAAATTCCCACCATAGTTCCGTAATTACAAGAATGTGAATGGGGGATGGGGAACGACTGAGGCCACTGAAAAAGGCTTTACAAAGTACAAACAAGGGAACCACCTACGAATATCTAGGTGGTTCCCTTGTTTTTTTCTTATTTTGTTTGATCAACGTATTTCTGTGACCGCTTGAAAGAGTTGACACAGTTTTTGCTTATTAAAATACAACACTTTTTTCCAGTTAAGGACTGCCCTTATATTTGTAAGAGTGTGTATGATCGTCTTAACAATCATACAACCATTGTAGTTTAATTGTAATCGTCCACGATTCTTTTATTGAATAATCCGAAGCTTTAAGCGATATGCAAGAAGGCACCTTCCAGCACAATTCTCACTCGTAAGGAATGCTTTTTTAATAGGACCGCCCGCAGCCCCAAAATTCACACAAACATATCGAATTCAAGTCTTCAACAATACGGTTTCGTTACTTGAAGCACCACATCTAACGCCGTCCTTTGTAACGGAAACCACCGTATAAATCAGGACAATGATTAACAAATGTTTTGTTATTAGAGGTGCAATTCACTATAAAATGGGGATAATAATTTCCAGTAAAGTGTGTCAGTTATTTTAGCAGAAACTGTTTCATTTTAAATGACGGTTGTTTTTTATGTTTGTAATAGGTGAAGGAATCCGTTAGTAAAATACAGACCTTTTTTGATGGGATATTTTAAAGGTCTTCGTTGACTAAACTCTTTTTATCACTTCTATAATATATCCGACTCCCCCAGTACCAGGATCTTTAGCAAGAGTATCTTCAGAAGTATTAACATCGACTATTAGTAAAACGAAAAAAAATATAATTAGAAGCAGTCTTTTCATAAATCACTATCCTCCTATTATTTCAATCGCTCCAAGTAATATTTAGGCAGCATAGCAAAGAAGTGATCTCCATATTCATCAATAAATCGTCTTTCTGATTGGTGAAGTAACTTTTTATTTTCAGTAGCCACTCCTAAATAACACTCTTGAAAAGGAGTCAAAGTTTTCAAAGATGATAAAATTTCCACAGCTTTATTTATTTGTTTGTTAGCAATTGCTAAGTGTGCTGTTTCGATCGGATCAGGAGTTGAAATTGCATTTGTTTGATGATGGAATGCACATATGAAAGGGATCGTGTGGTGCTCTAAAGATGAGATCATGGAATGAAAATTATGTTTTTTAGCTATATCCAAAGCTATTTGAGCATTGTCGAACGCAGGAGTAAACCCTTCAAATACGTAGCATAAAGCTAAATTATGATGGACCGCACTTAATTTTCGTGGGGATAGGGACATATTTAAAACTTTGTAAGCGTATTTTTTAGCCAAGATAATGCTATTCGTTTTCCAATAGTGGTGAAAGGTCAATTCATTGAAACGTATCTTCATATAATAATGAAAGAGTGGTTCACGCACATCACTTAATTTAAGATAGCACTGATCGATAAACTTATCTAATCCTGTGTATTTCTTTAAATCGTAGTACAGATAAATAATGGTGTATACATGTAGACATTTAAGGGAGGGATGCTTGAATTCTAGGGATTCTATCGATAGGATATCCTTTATTGAAAAGTGCTTTTCTAATCTATTTAATAGGATTTTATACAAAAACGTAACTTCTTCCAAAAAATCATGAGAGCGTAGAATTTTTTTTAACTCTTTGAAGTGATCATTCATATATAAAAATTCGAGAACGGCAAGCTGTTCATCAACTGTTTTAGGAAAATAATTCATACAGTAGTGTTTCGTTAACTCATTAGCTTTTTCTTTCGGATGATTTTGAAGTAAACTATGATAGGTTTCGTAAATGGTGGAAACGTGATTCATTTGAAGCTGCAAAAGTTGAGCGGGTTCAATAATATTATGTGTCCCCATCAGTGTTCATCTACCCTTCTTACAATTTGTCATAGAACAATATTTTAGCATATCAACTAATGATGTGCAAAAATTCTATCAATTTATTAAGGGATTAATGAATGAAGAATCACTTTTCCAAGCGATAAACCATAAATAAAAAAACCAGTGCGAGCCGCTAGCCCCACACTGGCTTTATTCTACTCTGTAATACCAACTTTATTTAAACCATCCTCAGTAGCTATAGCTTCTTCACTATCTTCACCAAATATATCAATGGCGGATTGAATGAGTACTTTTCTGGCATGATTGAAGTCTGATTCTGGATGCAAGTATTCACTTAAAGCTCGGTAATAAATTTGTCCAAGTTTCTCTTTTCCAATTTGTTCACCCGTAATATAAGCTGCGTGATTAATGATGGAAGAATTGATGTGAACACCGCCGTTATCGAGGTCACGCGGGAGATCGTAATATTCATCCATATGAGAAGGATACATACCGTTACCATCACCATAAGGGATGTAGTCTTCAGCTACAGGATATTTACTAGGGTCACTTAAACTACGAAGAGAGGTTCTGCCAGATTCTTTCGCGGCTTCAGCCATAATATCTTCTCCAACTTCCCAATCGTCCTCGTCTACAAGAACCCCGAAGATATCAGAAAAGGCCTCATTAAGTGCACCCGATTGGTCGCGGTACTTTAAGCCTGCTGTATGGGTTGTAACACCATGGGTCATCTCATGGGCAGCTACGTCAAGCCCAGCTGACAAAGGAATGAAAAATTCTCCGTCTCCGTCTCCGTAAGTCATTTGTTCACCATTCCAAAAGGCATTGTTGTAGTCCTCTCCGAAATGAACCGTCGATTTTATTGCCATTCCTTCACCGTCGATCGAATTACGATCGTGTTCCTCTAGAAAATATTCATACACCTTTTCCGAGTTATAATGTGCATCTACTCCTGGACGGTCGTAGTCTTCTTTAAAAGCTGCTCGATGAGAATTGAAAATTTCACCAGGATAGGATAGACTTCCATCACCCCATTGGTTTTTAAGGTCATACGTATAAATTCCATCTAAATTCTCATGCGATTTATCAAATAAATAAAAATTAGTTCCTTCTTGGTCCTTCTTTTCATTTTGATGGGTAATATGTAATTTACGGTGGTTGCCGAGTACACCTAAGCCGGAACCTATAGAGGACTTATAATCATCTGCATGCATCAGAGCATTATATTGGTCAACTACCTCACCAGACTGAGCGTCTATAAAGATAAACCAATTCCCGGGTTCTTCGCCAAGGAAGTTCATGTTGACTTTATAGGTCAGATAATTTTCATCATTGAATGGATAGATGACAAGTTCCGATGTTGGAGTGGTTTCAAGAGCAGTGGGGGCATCAACGGCTTCTTTCGCAAGGGTGATACTGTCTTCTTTAGAAAGTGTGGCTTCAGTAGAAATATTCCCATCTTCCACGGAATGATTAAATTGTCCGTTAACAGAATGTACACTATTATATTCATCATAATGAACAATAACCTCGTGTCCTTCTACAGGAATATTATTTTTCTTTTGTTGTAGTTTGATGTGCTTCATACCTAAATCATCTTCACTTACCTTTGCAGAACCTAAACTTTGTTCGGGAAGGTCAATTTGATATTTTAGTTTGTTTTTCTTTAAGTATTCAACTGCGTTCTTCGCATTAGCTTCACTCTGTTTCTTCGCTTGTTTTTCTTTTACAAAAAAAGGTTTATTCTCTTCAGACTTTCCGTTATTTCCTGAGATTGCTTCTGAATTAGCATTTGGACTTACAGCGTGTGTTTGTAATGGTGCAACTGTTCCCATTAGTATCGCCGATGAAAGTACGGCTACTGGTATAACGTGTTTCTTCTTCATTTTACTCCTCCTTTAATAAACTAAATCCAATTATAGGAAATTTTGGAAAGTTTTAATAGAGTATTTGTAACTGTTTGTATTTTATGAAAATTATAAAAAATTACTTCTCATATATCTAAAGTACCCTGCAGTATACACCCGAAAATTAACATTATAATGGATGATTACTAGGTTTGAGCCACTATAGAAGTATTTTGTCAGAACGATTAAGAGGAATAGTTCTAAAGTATTATATTTTTTGGGAAAATACTTCATTGTGGTTTCACCGTTGAATAATATACGGATTCAGATTGTCCCGTATTTGTACATAAAAAATCCTTGTGAAAACTAAATTCCACAAGGATTTTCTCTTTACTTTATTCTTCTATTTCCTTGGCACCTAGTTTTTCACCTAACATTACCAAGGATTGATTAAGACGCCAAATATAGTAGACATGATGGACGAGGTCAATATAATGCTGTTGTTCTAACGGTGCTCCTCGTTCAATTTGTTCTCTTTCAGCTTTTAAGTTATATAATGTTGCTGAGTTATGATCTCCGTGTAAAAGTTTTTGAATGGTATGGATGTTATGTTGAATTTTTTCCTCTAAAACCGGGAAGACCTCTTGAACTTTCGCAGGATAGTTTCGATTTTTTTGATAAGATGATGCAACTAAGTGATCGGCGTAATAATTAATTGCTGTAAAGATCGTCACCCAGCGCGGAAGTTCGGAATGGCGTCGCGTTCCTGGATTTTGCAAAATGGGTTCAGATTCATCAAGAATCGTTTGTAGCTTTTCATCTAATATAAAAGCCTGATCTGCTAATTCTTTTATGTTGATCGTTTCTGTGAAGCTGCGAATGTATGGTGTAATGTAAGTTTCGAGTTCATCTAAATATTCATCAAAAGTTTCGTACACTTTATCCCTTGTCTTTGTAGGAAATAAGAAAGAGGAAACAACTAAGGCAATTCCGGCTCCTGCAATGGTATCCACTACACGAGCAGTTAAAAGGGAAAAACTAATACCGCCGAGTAACAAGTCATACATAAATGCAATTAGCATTGTAATGAACAGACTCATCATAGTGTACGAAACAGTTAGTAAATAAAAAGCAAAAAATACAACAATAAATATTAATAGGACCTCTAGCTCAGAGTTCCCTGTAACCATTTTTGCTAAAAAGAATCCGAGCACAGCACCAATAACTGTTCCGATTGATCGTTGTAACCCTTTTAAATAAATACGCCCTACGGATTGGGTTCCTAGCAGAACAATAAAAGCAGTTAAGACCACCCAAAAAGGCTGCACCGGTGAAATGGCATAACCAACGACTATTGCGATAGACCCTGCCACTAAAGCTTGAAAGGCTTTTTTTGTGGTCGGTTCTAGTCCGTAGTACTTCTTTTTTTCGGTTTCCTCTGACGTTTCACTAGATTTAGAATCTTCATATTTTCCATTTGGAGACTCTTCATTCTTAACTTGTTGAATGGAAAGTGCCGCATGTGTTACGTGATTAGCAATGGACTCAATACGACGAAGTAAATATAACCACCCTTCTGGTTCTCCTTTGTTTTGTTGAAACAATTTGTTAATCATTTCTTTTAACTCATGGATAGCCATCTGGGCTTTTGATAAGTTACTTTCATCGTAATCCATAGCTAAAACATCTGCTTTTTGTAACGAAGATATTACACGAATGAGAAGCTTTCGAAGTTCTGTCGTTTCTAAAGCTTCGTCCCTTTTTAATTGTTGGAGCGAATCGGCCAATGTCGCAACAAACATAGCGGTATCAAATACGTATAATTTTATTTGAGACGTAGAAAGTCCTGGCCATAATTCTTTAATATCGTGGGCATTTAAATCCGTGGAGACATGTCCTGCGTATTCGCGAAGCTTTTTAACATTGTAATTCAAACGTTTACTTCGGTTTTCATCTATTTCTGGATCTTGCAGCATTTCAAGCAAGAGTCGAAAGGTAAGGTTAGCCTGCCTATGGAAAGAATTCATGCTTCTTCTAAGTAATTGGACAGATCCTTTTAAAATAATGAAGTTGTATAAATAGGCATAACATATACCGATGAAAATCGACATATAAAACCAGGCAAATTGTTCGGAAGGTAATTGTAAAAAGGATGCAAAATAGACGGTCATAAAGGCAACCATACCTAAAGAGAAGTAGCGGCTTCCGTGTTTGGAAAAATAGAAAGCGCTAAAAATGATTGCGATCATAAGGGTCGACACAAAATAAGCATTCCCAGCTAATAAAGAACCGAAAGTTACTCCGCCCACCGCAGACAAACTGAGTAAAAGCGTGGTCACTTTCTTTTCTTTATTGGTGTCGTCATTAACTACTAATATACCCATCATACCGGAAATCCCAGCCATAATTGCAGGAGTAAGTTCAGGACCGTCTGTAAGATTTATAATGATTAGAACGGTAAATACGGAGGATATTAAGCTAAATGTAGCTTTGGAAGCTTGGTTGAGTCGTTTTCGTCCCGGATCAGATGCGAGTAATCGGCTGAACCAGTATTGTTGTTGAAGTGATTTTTTCAATGTATGACCAACCTTTGCATCCTAATTTTATATGATATGTATCCATATTTTATTATAAATTTCAAATAAGAAGGATTCAACTTTGAAGGTCTAAGAAATTACTGTCAAAATCAGAAATTCATAGTATAGTGAAAGGTAGTATTTATTTAGAGACGTGGTGATTATATGAAAAGAATATACATACTTTTACTGATTGTAATGATGATGTGGGGATTCAATGTTTCCGCTATTAAAGTGTTAGTTACAAATATTGATCCGATTCTACTAACCTCACTTCGCGTGTTCATAGCTGGCGTTGGGGTGCTTGTTATACTGTATTTCATGAAAATTTTACGTCTGCCTACAAAAAAGGAAATCTTGATTATCTTATATATTTCCATTTTTAATGTGATTGCACACCATGCGTTCATGGCAGTAGGTTTAAAGCATACTTCAGGAGTAAATACGGGTTTAATTGTTGGTCTAGGACCACTCCTAACGATGGTGCTTTCTACGATCTTATTGAGTAAACACGTAACCATTTTTAAAGGTTTTGGATTCTTTTTAGGATTTACTGGGGTAATTATTACGACTCTTGTTGGTTCAGGAGGAGTGACGACTGTATCTATTGGGGATGTGCTCGTTTTTCTTTCTATTGTAACCCAAGCGTTTAGTTTTATATTAATTAGTAAAATGAACCCCGACCTAGATCCACGGTTATTAACGGGTTATATGATGGTTATCGGCTCCATATTTATATTTTTAATCAGTTTAGGATTGGAATCGAATCCAGCACAGATCCTCCGATTGTTCGACCTTTAATTAGGAGCTGTATTCTTGTTTAGTTCTTTGATTTGTACAGCATTTGGCCATATGGTTTACAATATTGCTATTAAGCAGGTGGGACCCGCAGAATCAGCGATATTTATCAACTTTAATACCTTTTTTGCCTTGCTAGGTGCATCCCTGTTTTTGGGTGAGTCCATTGAGTGGTACCACTTGTCAGGTCTCGTACTCATTGTGTTTGGGGTATTGATCGGAACGGGTGCAGTTGAGTATATGATTCAGAGGAGGAGACGTTCGGGATCGGTAGAATATTAGAGATTTTCATGGGAAAACCAACGGTAAATGAGAGCTTGGTTTTTAGCTGGTACTAGAAACGTCCGTGTTCACCCTTCCACTAGTGTATATGGAGGCCCGTAATCATTTTAAGTTAAGAAGGTTTTATAATTGAATCACCTGGGATACAACCGCTTTTGTTCTTGTTTAATTTGGCTTTTCACAAGAAATCACAGTTAAAAAGGCTTAGAGATAAAATTTTAAATAGTTGGGTTTTGGAGTACAAAAACATATTTAGAGGGTAATATAGCAACAGAATTATCGAACCAAATAACATTACAATTGGTAAAGAAAAACGCTTGGATATTTTAATATCCAAGCGTTTTTCTTTATATTTTCCTCTTCAAGTAAAGCATTCTTTAGACTCAGCTTCGAGAGATGTGGCTCCGTTATGGTTGAAAGCGTTTGGAGGTCCGGGAAATCACTCGTTTTCCATGGGCATGTGGTGAGCTTCCTCAGGCTACGCCTTGCGGGATCTCACCGATCATGTTCATCCCAGCTCTTACGTCTTATAAGGACGAAGGCTACATCTAGTTCATCAATCCTATCGGGCGTTATCCAGCTCCAGCGCCTAGCGGCTAGTGAGACTTCCCTCGCTTCTGTACGATAAGTCAACATCGAATCACGATGTTCTTCGTGTTTCCTTTATCTTCGACAGCTCAGTCCAGTCCATACGCCGCTGACCAAGGCGCCTCCGCTTTTAAAAGTGGAGTCTCGCGATTTCCCGGCCCTCCTTACAATTGTGAGGCAAACGGAAACCTCAGTAATGGGTTCTTCAAATTGTAGGCTATTCAAAGATGGGAGTGGGTGGCTAGGAAACGGGGAGATTCCCAAGCCCCTACATTCACACAAACATCTCGAATTCAAGTCTTCAACAATACGGTTTCGTTAGTTTAATTGCACGTTGATTATAGCTATTGTCACTATGTTATTTCTGGTGTGATTTTGTATGCTAATTTATATGTTTAATACCGATAATCGTTGATATAACTCTTAATTCGTATGTTATTTCATGTTTTGCACTCGAAAACTGAACCCGTTAATAAAATTTACCTAAGCCTTTTTAACTGTGATTTAGATTGCGAATCGTTCTGTGCTCCCCCGCGATTTAGCATTTTGCACCTCGCAAGTTGGACACGTTAAATGAACAGATGGTTTTGTTCAATGGTAGCACGAGGTACGGCTTTAATTTAAGAATAATCCCGTCATGAGATGCAAGATAATAAATAATTAGATTATAAAACGATGCGAAAATTCGTAATAATGTAAAACCTTAATTAAATTAGTATTATTTCCTTTGAATTTTGGATATTTTTGTCGATAATATAAATAAGAAACCTGCTGTATGAAGGAGAGAAAATTAACTAATGGCTATTCCGTCCCATTTTATTAATGAAAACACAATAAAAGCCGCACTAGAACGCAATGAATTTCAAGTCTACTATCAACCAAAAGTAAACTTAGCTACAGGAGAGGTAATTGGGGCGGAAGCTTTAGTTCGTTGGATTCATCCAGAGTATGGAACCATATCGCCAGGTGAATTTATTCCATTAGCAGAATCATCTGGGTTAATTATACCAATAGGTGAATGGGTATTGATGACAGCATGCCAACAATTGAAAAAATGGCAAGATTTGATTGAATCTCCTTTTACAATGTCTGTTAACCTTTCCGTTCGACAAGTTTATCAGCCTGATCTAATAGAGATGATCCGTAGAATCATAGAAGAAACGGGTATCGACTCAGAGAACCTAGAGTTAGAAATCACTGAAAGTATGATGCTGGATATTGACTTTGCTTATACGATCCTAAGAGAATTTAAAAATATCGGTGTGCAAATTAGCTTAGATGACTTTGGTAAAGGGTACAGTTCCCTTCTTTATTTGAAAAAATTTCCGTTAGATAAGATTAAAATCGATCAATCATTTATAAAAAATTGTTCAGAGGATACGAATGACGCGACTCTTTTGAAAACGATCATTGTCATGGCTCATCAGTTGAACTTCCAAGTTGTAGCAGAGGGGGTGGAAAATCGAGAGCACCTCGTATTTCTTCAAAGAAATCTTTGTGATGAGGCTCAAGGCTTTCTGTTCAGTAAACCTATACCAGGGGAAGAGTTTATGGAAAAGGAAGAGATGATTGGTCAAATTGTTCAGCAAAATGGTCTTCCGTCAGACGTGTTCAATAAGAATTGGATGGAAGAAGAATTACGCATGGCTCGCCAGGAATTATTGGATACTGTTAGACAGCAACAAGGAATGATTTTTAAATTTGTTGAACGAAGTGGACAATTTGTTCACACACTTTGTGATGGTGAATTACTGAATAGGTTGGGGTTAGCTAGCGAAATGGTTGTTGGACGAGCACTACATGACTTTTTACCTGCTGTGATTGCTGATGAGAAAGTTCCTTATTACAAGAGAGCATGGAATGGGGAAGATAGAGTGACATATGAAAGAGAAAGTAACGGAGTTCACTATATTTCATCTTTGCGACCTATACGTCGAAGAGGACAGGTTGTAGAAGTGATCGGATCGTGTATAGATATCACTGACAGGAAAAAAGCGGAAGAAGCTTTAAAGATAAGCGAAGAAAAATATCGTTTTATTGCAGAAAATATATCCGATTTAGTGAAAATAGTTAACGTGGACGGCGTGGTTGAATATGCTTCACCTTCGCATCAAACGATGTTAGGCCATTCACCTGAAAAGTATAAAGGGGAAACACTCTTTAATTATATTCATCCTAATGATCAAGACTATGTCCTATCCGCATTCAACAAACTGCTTGCAACGTGAGAAATTCATCAAGTCACGTATCGTCATAAACACTCAGAAGGCCACTGGGTGCATGTAGAGGCGAAAGGCACTCCTGTAATTGGTGATGATAACCAAATTACACATGCTGTTATTGTAGCAAGAGATTAACTAACTCTTGGGCGTATTTTGACATTCATGAAAAAGCAGCCCAAGACTCCCAAGAGCCCGAGCTGCTTTTAAAAAATAAACACGGCAAAAACCGTTGATAAAATAAGCCCAAGCATGACAGGAAAGAAATTTTTCCTTACAAGCTCCATGACAGGAACTCCACAGAATCCTGCAATTGCAATGAGTGAGGACCAGGCGATAATTGTTCCGCCACCCGTCCAAATGGATCCCATTTGCCCAATGGCAGCGAGTGTTGTTGGGTCGATGCTACTATTTGCTAATGAAGCAGACAAGGCACCAGTTAAAGGCAATCCCGAAAAGCCTGATCCATCGAGACCTGTGATAATACCGATAATTAATAAGCTAAAGGCTGCTAAAAATGCACTTTGTGGTAAGAATCCTTGTGTGGACTGGACCAAGTCGAATAGCAAAGCCGGACTTGCTTCTTCTGATACAGATAAAATATTCCATGCAAAGTCTGGACTTCCAAGAAAAAAGAAACCAGCAATCGGGATTACGGGCCCCATCGCTTTAAAGGCAAAAACAAATCCTTCGGTAATATGATCACTAATGTAGTCAAGAGCACGATACTTGCCGAATGCAATAGTGGATAAAAGGAGGAGAATAACCGCGACACCCCCAATAAAAGCAGCTCCATCACCACCTTCAAACCCTCCCATACGACCAGAAGTAAGCTTTGTTGAGATCATATAAATCATGACAGCAAGCATAGATAAAGGTACAAGTACGGCGAAAATTTTACTCCATTTGTCAATATTCCCATTCTGACTTGTGTGCTGATTTTTTAGTCCTTGCATAGCTTGGATTTCTTGCTCATTACGTGGGTCGGATTTCGTACGGAATGACTTTTTATAAAAAAAGTAAGCCGTACCGATAGCAACAATACCGGTTATAAGTGATAAAACTAGGGCTTGATCCATAACGGCTGCTGTATCCACGCCAGCAGATGTAGCCGATAACCCAGGGGCTACCTGGATGACATAGTCAGAGGACAAAGCCATTCCTTGCCCTGCTAAAGCGACAGCCATAGCTGCGATCATTGCTGGCAGTCCAGCTCTAATTGCTGCAGGAACTAAAAGGGCACAAATGAGAGGAACCGCAGGTGTAGGCCAGAAAAATAGAGAAATAATATAAGTTACGCCTACTAAAACAAAGAAGGAGACGTGACTGTTAATCATCACCTTCTGGATCGGCTCAATCATTCTTCGATCGGCTCCTAAATCTTTTAGCGAATGCAGCAAAGCAACCATAAATGTGATGATCAGAAAGATATTAAATAATTCTTTAGCCGCGACTAAATTTGCATTGAAAATTGCGGTAAATCCCCCAATTAAGCTTCCATTAAATACCCAGGCGATCACAAACGTTCCTAATAATGTAGGGAGAACAACTCCCTTTCGAAAGATCATTGTAATGATTATGATCAATGTGAAAAGCCCATACAACCCATGAGAAATTGTGAGTTCCATTACTCTATTATTGCCCTCCTTGACGCCGACAAAGCATTGGCGTTCTTAGATTAGGCTATGCAATCAATAGAGGATGGGTGTATGACTGAGTATCTGGTCATGATAAATTACATAATAGCTTTAATACTTATAAATTTTTTATTTCTAGATCTATCAATTCAAATGAATCGACATCAGCCAAGCCGCGATTCGTAATCCTTAAGGAGGGGATAACTGGGAGAGCGATTAATGAGAATGTCATAAAAGGTGCATTCATTTTACAGCCCAAATCATTCCAAGCAATCTCTAATTTTTCAACTTGACTCGCTACGGATTCCAAGGGCTGATCAGACATAAGCCCGGCAATTGATAACGGGACCTCCGCTAAGATCTCCTGATTTTCCACGACGATCATTCCACCACCGTGTTCCTTCAATGTGTTCGCAGCAAAAGCCATATCTTCTTCATTAACTCCCATGACAAGAAGGTTATGACTGTCATGAGCAACGGTTGAGGCTACAGCCCCTCTTTTTATGTTAAAACCTTGAACGAAAGCATTAGATATTTGACCTGAACCATGATGGCGGTCGATACATGATAACTTGATAATATCACGTTTTAAATCAGCTTTGATAAAGTCATTATCTACTTTTAGTTGAGCTGAAGACTTTCTTGTTCTGGCATTATTTTCGAAAACCTCAATTACATGTACCTCTGTTTTTTCCTCTTGATCACTTTTAATAAAAAAATCATCAGCTGTTAATGGTTGGGGAAGATGTACAGACTGCTTCGCTTTTTCTGGATAGGAGTAATTTGAAAAGGCCACTTGATATTGCTGATCACTATAAACGATGTCTCCTCCAATTAAGACTGTTGAAGGGTTCATTTCATTTAAATCTTCAATAAAAAGAAGATCAGCATATTTACCTGGGGCAATACTTCCTAGAGAATCTTCATAGTGAAAATAATTAGCAATATTTATAGTTGCGAGTTGAATAGCTGTAATGGGATCGATTCCTTGCTGGATAGCTTTTCGAACTACATGGTTAAGGTGACCTTGGTTTGTTAGGGTTTGTGGATACACATCATCTGTTATGAGAGAGATATTTTCTGTAGGCATATGGTCTTCTGTAATAACAGGTGCTAGCTGTTTGACATCTTGCCAGGCGGAACCTTCTCGAATCATCAGATGCATGCCGAGGCGTAATTTTTCTAAGGCTTGTTCTCGCGTTACTGTTTCGTGGCAGGAAGTCACTCCTGATGATACATAGGCTTGTAACATGGCTGAGTCTTCTGCAGGGATATGGCCGGTAACCGTTTTGCCAGCTTTCATCGTGGCTTCAATCTCTTGAATCATTTTGTCATCACCATGAACGACACCTGGAAAATTCATCACTTCGCCTAAACCGGCTACGTTTTCCCAAGATAATGCAGCTTCGATATCGCTAGGAATGAGTTCAGCCCCAGCATCTTCTAAGTTATCAGTTGCTGGAACGCAAGAGGGAACTGTGGTATACACCCTAAGGGGCAAATTCTGACCTTCCTCGTGCATCCATTTCACCCCTTCTAGCCCGAAAACATTGGCGATTTCGTGTGGGTCCATAAATACAGTGGTCGTCCCTTGTTTAATAGCCGCTTTTGCAAACTCGGTAACGGTAAGCATCGTACTTTCTACATGCATGTGCCCATCAATTAAACCAGGTGTAATAAAGCTTCCATTAGCATCGATTGTATTAGTTTCTTGACCAATCAAGTGTTTACAGTCACCAATATAGGCGATACATCCTGCGGTAATTGCGATATCTTTTCCATTTACACGCTCCTTGGAATGGACATTAATAAGAGTGCCATTGGATATAACCGTGTCTGCATTTCTTTTTCCGAGAGCTGTTGCGGCTAGCAGTTTTCTCTGTTCCATTGTAATGGGCATGTGGATATCTCCTTTTTTGGTAGGCTGTATTTTGTTTTTGATTTATGATTGATATCTTTACTAGATAGGTTTCCTATCTTATTCCGTTAAAGCCTTCGATTATGGAAGACTCAACTTCGAGACATTCCTGTGGTTTCCGTTACAAATAATGGCGCTTGAAGGTCAGGGAAATCACTCACTTTCCGTGGGCATGTGGTGAGCTTCCTCAGGCTACGACCTGTGGGATCTCACCGATTATGTTTATCCCACCTCTTTGTTTTTCCTTTATCTCCGACAGCTCAGTCCAGTCCATACGCCGCTGACCAAGGCGCCTCCGCTTTTAAATGCGGAGTCTCGCAATTTCCCGGACCTTCTTACTTTCGTGAGGAGAAGCATCAGATAAGCTAGTTCACGTGAGCAGAACTCTTCATGAGTGAGCAAAGTGTTGGGTGAGATTTTATTCTACAGCATAAGTAAGCCGCATTCTCCTATGCCGGGGTTTGTTCATTTCCATGTCGAAAGGGGTGGCTTTGAAACGGCGAGACTCCCGCGGGAGAAGGAGCTAGGCAAGACCCCACAGGGAGTGCTAACGACCGAGGAGGCTTGCCAGTTCCCCCGCAGGAAAGCGAGTTGTTTCAAAGCCAACCCTATCCCTTATATGGTAACGAACCCCATGATCTCGGAATCGAGTCTTCAACTTCCGCACTTAACCAACATTAACGTCTAACATAGCCTTTGAATAAAGTTATACAAAAACACCTGAACGGTTCTGTCCAGGTGATACATGGCTTCTTTAGGGTATACATCCCCTTAGAGAACATGTATGTAGTCCGGCAATTAACGGTTGCCTAGGTAGAAACACCTGAGCCATATTCTAAAAGTCTATACATAGTAAGTGAATGCATGATTGTTAATCGATAGTATAAGAGATAGTAAGGAATCCGTCAATTTTAGTGAAATCAACTATAGACGATCAATCCATTCGTTTAGAAGTTAATCACTCAACGATAATCCATTAGCTCGGGCTATAATAGTTAAAAATATTCCCTTATAGTACGAGTCGACATGTTCTACAGTTAAGTTTGATTTCTCAAGTAAATCAAGTGTATTTCTATTTAAATGACATCCACCACACATCCGTTTCCATAGAGGTGTTAATATATCCTGCGTACAGGCTACCCAGTTAGGTTCAGTCCGAACATGTTCAAATAGGATAACTTTTGCTCCAGGCTTACACACTCTCTCTATCTCATTTAACGCCAGAACTGGATCCGAAATCGTGCAAAATACTAAAGTAGCAACAACAGAATCAAACGTCTGATCATTAAAAGGAAGCTGTTCCGCCTTCGCATCGTGTACTCGGATCGGCACTTCAGCATGCTTCCCATTTTTAAATGCGTGATTTACCATTCCAATGTTTGGTTCAACAGCATCTACGGAATACACGTTGCTATAGTAAGGGAAATTCACTCCTGTTCCAGATCCTAGTTCCAGTACTCTTCCTTCCGCCTGTTTAATGAGTCTCTTTCTGATATTTTGAAAATTTCTTCTCTCAAGCGGACGCATGGCAAGATCATAAATAAGTGGAAAAAATTTATTTCCTTCCATATTTAACCCTCCGTTCTAAATCTATCATACCAAAAATTGTCGTAAGAAGTTATTGGATAAAAGGCTAATAGTTACAAGGTTAGCCCATCTACAAATAGAGAATTCAATAGAGAGAATGTTGTTTTTTATAAAAACTTTCTACGTAAAAGCATCTTTTTAGCCGTTAGAAATTATTCTGAGTAATGTTTATAGTAATCTTAAATTAGTTGGAGGAGTGAATTTCAGTGAGTAACTATTTTCACCATATGAACAGGAAAGAATTCGAAGAAGCGACACAAATAAAAGCTACTTGTTGGAAATGTAAGGAATGGGTTGATGAAAGTGAAATGTTTACCGTGACCGATGGCAAAACATCATGGGTAGAGCTATGTGGAGATTGTTATGAATTTCATCAATCAAAGTTCGGTGGAAAGTAAATAGATCGAGTCGTGATAGACATTTCCGTGCATATCACCTAAAATTAACGGTAGATGAAGTGAACGGATGGAGGCGCAGATATGACGACGATTAATGATATAGCAAAAATGGCCAATGTTTCTCGAACAACTGTATCTCGAGTACTTAATAATAGTGGGTATGCGAGTGATGAAGTAAGAAAACGCATTATGCAAATTGTCGAAGAAACAGGGTACATTCCAAGTCTATCTGCAAAATCACTCCGGACGAAAAAGTCCGGAGTAATCGGTGTGATATTACCAAAAATTAGTACGGAAACTGCGAGTCGCGTGGTAGGCGGCATTAATGAAATCGTCGCCAAAGAGAATTTTCAAATTTTACTAACCGATACTGAGCTTGATAAGGAAAAAGAAATTGAATATATACGACTATTACAAAGCCGTCATGTTGATGGGATCATTTTGCTCGCTACAAATATTAATGATCAGTTGATTTCAACAATACAAGATGCCGATTTGCCATTCATTTCTCTCGGTCAAGATCTTCCAGGTGTCACCTCTATCGTATATGATGACTACCATGCAGCTGTTGATATGACAAACATGCTTATGAGTAAAGGTCACAAGAAAATTGGCTTTATCGGTGTGGGGGAAGAAGATCCCTCTGTAGGCATTCTTCGAAAAAATGGCTACTTGGATACGATGAAAAAAAACAACTTACTAGTGAATGATTTATGGATTCAAAGAGGAGACTTTAGTATCGATTCTGGATATGAATGCATGAAAAGAATTGTGAGAGGTGGAGAAGGAGAGCTTCCGACCGCTGTATTTGTCGTGACTGACCGTATGGCTATTGGAGCGATGGAATATTTACATGAACAAGGTTATCAAATACCACAAGACATAGCTGTGGCAGGAATAGGAGCATCTACGATGTCTCGATACGTTACCCCAGCATTAACGACTATTGATTATTTTAATAAAGAAGCAGGTCAAAAAGCTGCCAAACTACTACTTGAAAGGTTGAAGCAAAGTAAAGAAAAAGAAAAATTTATTCAAACCTATAGACTTATAAAAAGAGATAGTGTATAGTACAAATTATTAAGCGGTGTGTAATCGATTACACAAATTTGGTCATTTTTTTGAAATCATCTACAAGCGCTTACATTTTATTTTTAATTATATGTAATCGATTCCCTATAATATCAAAAAAATGAGTATTATTTATTTTTTTACCAGTGTGTAATCGATTCCACATATTCAATATTTATTAAGGAGGAGTAAACCATGGCAAGTAATACGGAGATTGCAAAACAAGTGATTGAGGCTGTTGGTGGTGAAGAAAATGTTCAGTCTATTGCTCACTGTGCTACACGGCTGAGAATTATGGTTCATGAACGTGAGAAGGTAGATGTTGAATCACTTGAAAATATTGATAAGGTAAAAGGTGCTTTCTATAACTCAGGGCAGTATCAAGTTATTTTTGGTACAGGAACAGTTAACCGCATTTACGAGGAGGTAACAAACCAGGGCGTTGAGGGCTCCTCTAAATCTGAAATGAAAGAAGAAGCCGCCAAGCAAGGGACGATGTTCCAGCGAGCCATTCGAACGTTTGGTGATGTGTTCGTACCAATTATTCCAGTATTAGTAGCTACAGGACTGTTCATGGGACTGCGCGGCTTATTAATTCAAGAAAAGTTCCTTGCAATGTTTGGATTAACTCCTGATAGTGTTCCGGAAAACTTTTTACTATTTACCGAAGTTTTAACTGATACAGCGTTTATATTCTTACCCGCGCTCGTTGCCTGGTCAACGTTTAGAGTGTTTGGTGGAACCCCGGTTATAGGGATGGTCCTAGGTTTGATGCTTGTATCACCTTCTCTTCCAAATGCGTGGGCAGTAGCTGCTGGCAACGCCGAACCGATTTATATTCTAGACTTTATTCCAATCGTTGGTTATCAAGGATCAGTATTACCTGCATTCTTTGCGGGACTTGTTGGGGCTAAATTGGAAAAGTGGTGTCGCAAAAGAATTCCTGAAGCACTTGATTTAATTTTAACGCCATTTATCGTTCTGTTAGTCATGATTACTTTATCACTGTTTTTAATTGGTCCAATTCTTCATACAGCTGAGGATGGAATTTTTCAAGGGATGCTATTCTTATTAGAACTTCCATTTGGAGTTAGTGGATTAGTTATTGGCTCACTACACCAAGTGATTGTTATCACTGGGGTACATCACATCTTTAACTTCTTAGAAATTCAACTGTTTGAAAATTTGGGCTACAATCCGTTTAATCCTGTAATTACTGGAGCAATTGCTGCTCAAGGTGGAGCTGCACTAGCTGTTGGAGTGAAGACGAGTTCGAATAAACTTAAAGCTTTGTCTTACCCTTCTGCATTATCAGCATTCTTAGGAATTACTGAGCCAGCTATATTTGGAGTGAACTTACGTTATATGAAACCATTTCTCATGGGACTGATTGGAGGAGGAGTGTCCGGTTTCCTTGCTTCCATTCTCAATTTGCAAGCGACTGGCCTAGCCATCACAGTAATACCAGGGTCCTTGCTTTACTTAAACGAGCAAATCATAGGTTATATCATTGTGAATGTCGTAGCAGTTGCCGTTGCCTTTATCCTAACGTACATGTTTGGTTTTAATGATAAAATGCTTGACCAGAAGAAATAAATTTAATTATTGTTCTTGGTGTGGAGAAAGGGGCGGTGGGGAAGGAGTTGCTTTCCGTGGGCGTGCGCTGAGTCTCCCCCTTCCCATCCTTTTGAGCGACTTAGATAAGTTGTTTAAAAAAGGGTGTGATAGTCTTGTAATACTACCATCTAAATTTATATTACAGATCAATAGTACTGGATCTATTAATGGCAGATGTGGATCAATTTCATGGCACAAGTAGATCATTTCAATGGCAATATTCACACAGCACCCCAGATTTTCATAAAAAAGGTTCCGTTCCACTCTTCATAGTCATGGGGGATGGGAAACCATGAGACTACTGCGGGAAAGGATAGACTGGCGAGACCCCGCAGAGCTTTAGGAGGCCACTGAAAAACTCCGGTAAATTTTAAGAAAAGCAAATCCCTAAAAATTCCATCCCCACTTTCGGTTTATAAATTAGGGGTAAATTGGACTTAATACTCCACTATTACTAGAAAAACAACGTGATTTTGGGATAGTGTTTTTCCAAAAAGTTCATTATTAATAGAAAAGGACTTTTTCAGTGGCCTCAGCTTTAGCTCAAGGAGGCTTGCCGTCTTCCCCGCGGAAAGCGAGTGGTTTCCCATCCCCCATGCTCCAATGAAAAGCAACGGAACCGCGATTCTTTTATTGAATAATCCGAGGCTTTAAGCGATATGCAAGAAGGCACCTTCTAGCACAATTATCACTCATAGGGAGTGCTTTCACTTGAAGCACCAAATCTGATGTTTCCGTTCTCCTTACGAAAGCAAGAAGGTCCGGGAAATTATGAGACTCCTGTGGGATGCACATGATCGGTGAGATCCCGCAAGGCGTAGCCTGAGGAAGTTCACCTCATGCCCACGGAAAGCGAGTGATTTCCCGGACCTTCAAGCGCCATCCTTTGTAATGGAAACCACTTCCTTAATAAAGAAATTAATATTTTTTGAAACAAAAAGATTTAACACAGACTAATAAAAGGGGACCTGGGAACGTACTAGGTCTTCTTTTGTTAAATGAGGGGTTATTTGTCTATGACATATGATGAGAAATTACGAAAACAAGCTTATGATGCAATAGAAAACCATCAAGGAATGGTGAAGAAGGACCTCTACTATCCAACCTATCATATTGCACCACCAGTGGGATTATTAAATGATCCGAACGGTTGGATTCAATGGAAAGGAACCTACCATCTATTTTTTCAATGGATGCCTTTTCACTCAGGACATGGTGCGAAGTTTTGGGGCCATTTTAGTTCTGAAGATTTAGTGAATTGGACCTTGGAACCGATCGCTCTGACTCCTAGCCAATGGTTTGATAAAAGTGGCTGTTATTCCGGAAGTGCGGTGTCTGTTGATGAAAAATTAAAGCTGTTTTATACGGGAAATGTGAAAAATGAATTAGGGCAGCGTGAAACGTATCAATGCACTGCTGAATCTGTTGATGGTATTACTTTTACAAAAACAGGCGTTAAAATAGACCTTCCTGAAGGTTACACCCCTCACTTCCGCGATCCAAAAGTTTGGGCTTACAAGGGTCGATGGTATATGGTCGTAGGCGCTCAAACTGACAATGAAGTAGGAGCCGTTGCTTTTTTTGAATCTAATGATTTAGATAGCTGGACTCATAGAGGAATACTGACAAAAGCAGATCAAGATCCTTTAAATAATTTAGGGTATATGTGGGAATGTCCAGACCTACTTGAATTAAATGGCCAAAATGTCCTTCTTTTCTCCCCGCAAGGTTTGCAGGCGGATGGGATCGATTTCAATAACCAGTACCAGTCCGGATATGTAGTGGGAAAACTTGATTATGAAAAAGCAGAACTATCGCATGGTGGATTCATAGAGTTAGACCGTGGATTTGAATTCTACGCTCCACAAACAACATTAGATGACTATGGCCGGAGAATTTTAGTGGCGTGGATGGGAGTTCCAGATCAAAATGAGTCAGCTCAGCCCACGATAGCAAATGGATGGGTGCATCAGATGACGTTACCACGAGAGTTGACATTGGTCGATGGCAAGATTTATCAAACTCCTTTAAATGAGATGGAGCAGCTACGTGCTTGTGAAAGCATTGAACAGTCCGTTTCTAAAGAGTTAGCTACATCAATTTCAAGAGGGTCAGAAATTCAAATAGAAGGTGAAATTTCCACAATAGAACTTTTTAATTATACAACCTTGAGCTATGATAAAAACACTGAACTTTTGACGATGGAAAGACCGAGTTATGTTGATGGATCATTGGAAACACGCAGTTGCCGTCTTCCTCAGGGTCTTTATCACCTTCGAATATTTGTGGACCATTCGTCTTTGGAGATTTTCGTTAATTACGGTGAAGAGGTTTTTACTTCCCGTATTTTTGCGGATGTATTTGAGGATTCTATAAGAGTTCAGGGACGTGTGAATGTACAAGCATGGGACTTAAAAAATGACACAATACAAGTAGGATAATGGGAGGGGATGTTGAAATGAAATTAGGAGCAATTGAAGCAGGAGGCACGAAATTTGTTTGTGCAGTTGGTGACGAGCATGGTGAAATTTTTGAAAAAGTTGTCATTCCAACTGAAGCGCCGACAATAACCATGCCGAAAGTTTATGAGTTTTTTGAAAACAAAGGTATTGAACGTATGGGAGTCGGGAGTTTTGGACCGATTGATCTTAATGAAAAAGGCGGAACATATGGTCGGATTCAAAAAACGCCAAAAATTGATTGGGTCGATTTTCCACTAGCTGAGGACATCGCGAAGAATTTAAACGTGCCTGTTGTTGTTGATACAGATGTGAACGTTGCCGCACTTTCAGAATCGCGTTGGGGAAATGCAACAGATGTAGATGCTTGCTTATACATTACCGTTGGAACTGGTATTGGGGCCGGAGCTGTCGTTAATGGACAAACGTTAAAAGGATTATCTCATCCAGAAATGGGACATATCGGGGTGCGCCGACATGAAAAGGACTCATTTGCAGGTGCTTGTCCGTATCATGGAGACTGTTTAGAAGGTATGGCAGCAGGTCCTGCGCTTGAAGCGAGATGGGGGAAGGCTGGTGTTGAACTTACAGAAGACCCACTTGTGTGGGAAGTAGAAGCACATTACTTAGCTCAAGCGCTCGTGAATTATATATACATCTTATCGCCTGAACGTATTATTATGGGCGGTGGAGTTATGCAACAAGCTCACTTATTCGACTTAATCCGCAAAAATGTCGTTGATATGCTTAATGGTTATGTGAGCTCACCAAGACTGACGCCGGAGAATATTAATGAATATATTGTAGCGCCAGGGTTAACCGATGAAGCTGGAGTTAAAGGTGCTCTAGGGTTAGTCATTTAATGCTTTGGGTTTCGACTATGGTCGAAACCTTTTTTGTCAGACAATGGCTACAATAAGTATCATCCCCTAAACATAATAAAAACACGAACAGCTGTAAGCGCTGCACGTGCTCTCCTCACACCTTACTTATTTGAACGTGAGGTAATCATTTTGGCATTTCCACTAACGGTATAAGTATCTACGGTTGCTGGAATGATAAAGTGATCGCCTTGTTTAAAAGAATATTCACCTGAACGGGTTTTTACAATTCCTTCTCCTGTCAATACACTCATTAACGTATATCTCTCTGGTGTTAATTCAACACTTTTACCGTCCAGATCCCAGTAATAGACTGTAAAGTACTCTTCTTCGACTAACTTTTCAAAACGTAAACCAGCTTCTAAATTAGATTCTCTAGTAAGGGATGGGTCTTTATGAGGAACGGTTGTCACATCTAGTGAACGGTCTAAATGTAACTCTCGCTTTTGACCATCCTGTCCTACGCGGTCATAGTCGTACACTCTATAAGTAATATCAGAACTTTGCTGTGTCTCTAAGATTTGAATGCCTGATCCAATCGCATGAATGGTTCCACTAGGGACATAGAAGAAATCACCTGGACTCACCTTGATTTTGCGGAGTAAGCTGTCCCATTGACCACTTTCTACCATTGATGTGAGTTCATCTTTACTTTTCGCATGATGGCCGAAAATAATTTCCGAGCCTTCCTCACAATCGATCACATACCAGCATTCGGTTTTTCCGTAGTTTTCATCTTCGATATCTCGTGCATATTCATCATTAGGATGGACCTGAACCGATAGATCCTTTTTTGAATCGAGAATTTTAACGAGTAACGGAAATTCATCACCTGGTTCGTTATTGAATAATTCACGGTGGTCGCTCCAAGCATCTGCCAATGATTTACCTGCAAGAGGGCCATTTATGATAGTGTTTGGACCATTTGCATGACCAGAAATCCCCCAACATTCTCCAGTTAGATCGGAAGGGATGTCATAGTTAAAGATATCTTTTAATTGTGTGCCACCCCAAATTCGTTCTTTAAATTCAGGACGTAGAAAAATAGGTTCTTGATACATAGTTGCTCCACACCTTTAGGATAGTAGTAAATCTCTATCGGTCATTGTACCATAAGTAGACCTTAGAAATGGTGGCGTTTTAGTCAAAGAATGTGAATGTTTTTAAGGGGATCTACTAGAAAAAATATGTGTACTAAGTTGATTACAGGGAGAAACTGAAATCCAGGAGGAGTGATAATGTGGATGATAAATTGATTCCTGTAGCCTCAATTTCTAGTGGGATAGATCAGTACGTTGCTAATGATATTCATTGTCTGCCGATCCAAATAGTGAATATCTGTTTTGTAGGAAGCCCAGAGCGCCCAAAGAATTGGGTGCTAGTTGATGCGGGTATGCCCAAATCCTCCGATAAGATAATTGAGGCAGCAAAAGAATTATATGGTGAAGAGAACAAACCAAAAGCGATTATCTTAACACATGGACACTTTGATCATGTAGGAGCTGTTGAAGAACTTGTAGACCATTGGAATGTACCAGTATATGCACATGAGCTGGAAATGCCTTACTTAACTGGTGAAAAAAATTACCCGGAACCCGATACGAGCGTTGAAGGGGGATTTGTGGCAAAAATGTCGCGTATGTTTCCGAATGAAGGAATTGATTTAGGAGAACATGTTCAATCATTGCCAGCTGATGGAACGGTACCTCATATGGAGGAATGGAATTGGATCCACACTCCTGGTCACATTTCTCTTTTTCGGGATAATGATCGTACTTTACTTGCTGGGGACGCTTTTATAACGGTGAAACAGGAGTACTTATTTAAGGTGTTAACACAGGAACAAGAAATTAGCGGACCTCCACGGTATTTA
Organism: Halobacillus seohaensis; assembly: GCF_042663045.1. Classification (NCBI taxonomy): domain Bacteria; kingdom Bacillati; phylum Bacillota; class Bacilli; order Caryophanales; family Bacillaceae; genus Halobacillus; species Halobacillus seohaensis. The sequence continues at coordinate 29,923 of NZ_JBHSZV010000021.1, forward strand.
ACAACGGATTGGAAAGCAGCCTGGAATTCTGTGGACAAACTTGATTCACTTAAGCCGAATGTAGTTGTGACAGGCCATGGATTTCCGATGGCAGGAGAAGAATTGCAGGAAAACTTAACGAAACTCAACAAAGAATTTGACACAATTGCTATACCTGATTATGGAAAGTATGTAAATAAAGAGGATTCATAAAGTGGGACCCCAGTGAAGATAGTCTACCATTTAATAGCAAGTTTTTTACAAAATAAAGTCCCTTCACAGCCTGTGAAGGGACTTTATACTATTTAATATGTTTGCGTTGAAACTCTGAGATAGAATCATATTCACTTTCAAACAATTTAGACAAACGTATATAAATGGGAAGCAGTTCACGGTAGACAGCTGATGTACTTGGATCAGGTTGATGGGTATGAGTGTGGCCGATCATTTCTGATACAATACTAAAATCATCAATCTCACCAGTTGCGTACATACCTAGTACAACAGCCCCGAGACAAGAACTTTCGTACGTTTCAGGAACTACTACAGGTTTATCAAAAATATCAGTCATCATTTGGCGCCAGACTTCTGAACGGGCAAACCCACCAGTGGCCTGGATGCGGCTAGGCTCTCCTGTTAATTCTTCAAGCGCTAATAAAACGGTATATAGGTTATAAACAATGCCTTCTAATACGGCACGAACCATATGTTGTTTTTCATGATGAATGCTTAAACCGAAAAACGAACCACGCGCGCTTGAATTCCATAGTGGGGCGCGTTCCCCAGTAAGGAAAGGGTGGAAGATAAGGCCATCAGACCCTGGATTCACATTCGTGGCGATTTTTGTTAGTACATCATAAGGATCGATACCTAGTCGCTTGGCTGTTTCAACTTCGGAAGCTGCAAATTCATCACGAAGCCAGCGTAGAACCATTCCTCCGTTATTGACGGGTCCGCCAATCACCCAGTGGTCCTCAGTGAGGGCATAACAAAAAATTCTCCCTTTAGGATCGGTTTTTGGCTCGTTCGTTACGCTACGAATAGCTCCACTCGTTCCGATAGTAACTGCAATAACTCCGGGATCAATGGCATTAACTCCAAGGTTAGAGAGGACTCCGTCACTTGCCCCGATAATTAATGGAGTATTTTCAGAAAGACCAAGAATTTGCTGATATTCTTCTTTCATACCTATCATTGAATGAGTAGTAGGTACAAGGGTGGATAGTTGATCAGGTTTTATCCCGGCCAAATCTAATGCTTCCTTGTCCCAATCGAGTTCTTGTAAATTGAACAATCCAGTAGCTGAAGCAATGGAGTGGTCGATTACGTACTCACCGAATAATTTATAAAAAACATATTCTTTAATAGAGATGAATTTATCCGCTTGGTTGAAAATATCCTGCTGTTCAGCCTGTAGCCAAACTAATTTTGCTAGGGGGGACATAGCGTGGATCGGTGTGCCCGTCCTCAGATAAATTTCATGGCCGTTATGGTTGTCTTTTATGTCTTTAGCATATTCAGCACTTCTTGTGTCGGCCCATGTGATACTATTTGTTAATAATTCACCTTGGTTATTAACTGCAATCAAGCTGTGCATCGCGGAGCTAAATGATAGAAATTGAATATTATTTGCTGAAATGTTGCTTTTTCTGATCGCTTCTCGAATGGTACCGAGCACGGATTCGAAAATTTCTTCAGGATTTTGTTCGGCTATTAATGGACTTGGTGTGTGTAATGGATAGTTGATTGTATGCTGGGTAATGACCTCACCCTTTTTATTAAAAAGTACTGATTTTGTACTAGTTGTTCCGATGTCGACTCCCAAGTAGTAAGATTGATTCTTCATCGCTGTTCCTCCAATACGTTAAAATTTCAGACACTAGTAAGTATAATTAAGTTTCTTTATGTTCGAGAATAACTGACAACTAGAGTGCCTTTTCACTTCAAGAGAATAACGCAACCTGTTTCGCTTGTATGGAAACGCATTCAAAGATAGGTGCAGTAAGTCGGGGTATTTAGATGATTGTTCTTCCTAACACAGTTAACTAAGAAGTCCCTATCCTACTGAAAAATATTTTTCATCTACGGGTTATTATATCAAAAAAAATTCCATCTACAAGACAATTTAATAATGTTTCTTCTTTATCTATTGGAACTAATACCCTGTCGATAATTATAAATTAGGGGGATTTTCCAACGTCTACTGCGATCAAAATAAGTTTATAGAGGTTTTTGGTGAAAATATCATGAGCCTAAATAAACAATTGGTATTAACAAAATAGCCGTTAGTTATGGCTATTATTGGAAACGTCAAAAGCAAGATTAAAGAAGAACGAGAAAATTAACAATGGATAAATAATTCAGTCTTGTGGTACAAACATTAAAAGTGTATATGTAAATGGAGCATTCAAGGTTTCCTTTATAAATGGTGTTGTTGACTGGGTGGGATTCTACTCGCTTTCTGCGGAACGAACCTGCGAGTCTCCTCGTTCCTCCTTCGAGGCCACTGAAAAAGTCCTTTTCTATTAATAATGAACTTTTTGAAAAACACGATCCCAAAATCTAACGGGTTCAGTTTTCGAGTACAAAACATGAAATAACATACGAATGAAGAGACCAAATTGCATATGATTTGGTCTCTTATTATTCCTTGTTATATCAACGATTATCGGTATTTAACATATAAATTAGCATACAAAATCAGAGATTGTGCTTGAATTCGAGATGTTTGTGTGAATTTTGGGGCTGCGGGAAACGGTTCGCTTTCCATGGGGCGGGCGCTGAGCCTCCTCGGACTTCGTCCTGTGGGGTCTCAGCTGTCCCGCACATCGAGGCCACTGAAAAAGTCCGGTAAATTTTAAGAAAAGCAAACCCCTAAAAATTCCATCCCCACTTTCGGTTTATAAATTAGGGATAAATTGGACTTAATACTCCACTATTACTAGAAAAACAACGTGATTTTGGGATAGTGTTTTTCCAAAAAGTTCATTATTAATAGAAAAGGACTTTTTCAGTGGCCTCCCCGCACATCCCATAGGAGTCTCCCCGTTTCCCTCCGCCCCTGTACCATATAAGTGTCTCGATACCCCTTCAAGAAAAGGCAGCCATTCCTAAGTTTGCATGCAAATCCTGATAGAAGGCGGTCCTATTAAAATCCTTGATATAGAGAGGTTCATTGCCATAGAACACGGATAGTGGAAGATAGGTCCTTCTGGGAAAGGGATTCGTTTCTCACACATCGAATGGGGGGGCTTGGGAATCTCCCCGTTTCCTAGCCACCCATCCTTTCGGCCCTACCGCCATGAGTCGTCTTCTGTGTTCACTACACCATATGGAACAAGTGTGCAGTTGCAAACTCTCTTCTATGAATAGCCTACAATTTGAAGAACCAATTACTGAGGTTTCCGTCTGCCTCACAATGGCAAGTTTGTACTCCAAAACCGAACTATTTACCCAAAATCACATTGTTTTTTTCCTGTCAAAGTGGAGGGTTAAGTCCAATTTACCCCTAATGTATAAACTAAAAATGGGGATAGAATTTTTAGGGTTTTGCTTTTCTTAAAATTTACCGGACTTTTTCAGTGGCCTCCCTCCTTCACTGCGGGGCCTTTCTGGCACGATTTTGCGCAGGATTCTGACAGATTCTCATCCAATCAACATCCCGAGAGAAAGGTAGCAATATAACGGCTTATACGGCGTTTCACCTTTGACAAAATGAAATGCAGTGTGGTGAAAACAATGGAATTCCGCTGTCTACACTTTCACATCCTACCAATTACAACTTTCCCTATTAGTGAAAGTTTCGTTCATCTGGAACGATAGTAAAGGGGAACGATGATGCTTCTGTGGAAGAAACGAAAGAGTCAAGACACCGCAGTGAGGAGGCTTGATCTTCGTCCACGGAAAGCGAATCGTGCCCCAGAGCTTATTCTCTGTTTCAAGCTTATTCCAGATAACTGTTATTCAAATTGCTTTTTCACACTAAACTATTTATTTGAGTTACCTCTCACATATAACTTTCGATTTCTTTGCAAACCGCCTCGTGTAATTCATCTAAAAGAGTATCAGGTGTTGCTTCTTCATACACTTTGCTTAGTTCATCGAGGCAAGACTTGGCTTGTTGCAAAAAGACAATGCCATCTTTCATATGTGATTTGTACCCTTTGGTGAGAGCAGAAATTTCTGGTGCATATTTTTCATCTGTACCAGCTGTCACCGTTTCTGCATAAAGGTCAATGATTCGGTCGCCTTCTCGTTCAGGAAAATACTCATGTGGATCTGTACTATCAAACACACAGAAGCCTAACTCTCTTACGACAATCATATCAATACTGTCAGGATCGAACCCACAATGGTACATTTCTACATCATACTTGTTTTCTTCAGCCGCCAGGGCAACCTTTTTTAAAAATGTTGATTTCCCAGTACCTGCTCTACCCTTAACGAAATAGCGATTTGCCAAATCTGCTGTTACATTCGGAATAAAGTCAATGACGCCTTCAGGGGTAGAAGCACCGAAGAAGCGATGTTTTGTTAATGGCTTTTTATCTTCTGTCTTTTTGGGGATCTCTAATCTTTGTATGAAATCTTGGGTGAGCTCATCAGCTTTTGTGAAATCCATTTTTGAAATATATATGCTTTCTAAATCATCATGAACATCTAGACCTGCTTTAAAGGATTGGTAGGCCTTCGATTGTGCATCCATTATTTGATTTCTGTGCGAAGTTATTACTTCTTTCTTACTATTTAACTTGTCAAAAATCATACCACTATCCACATCTACTAATTTTTCCGTCCAATCGCCAAATCCTCGTGTATGAATGGGCTGCCCGTGAATGGCAACGTTCAATTGAGGGAAAATTACACTGTCCAAAGCTTTGCTGTCTGAAGAACTGTGTACAACTTCTACTTCATATCCCTTTTCCTTCCATTCCTTTGCAACTCTTTGTAAAATCCCTGATTTTAAATGAGAGTGTCCTCCAAGTAACTGAATTATATGTTCGAGACCTTGAAAGTTGGAAGCATATAAAGGGTGAAAACCTTTAGCTGTGTGGTCTCCCGCAAAATAGTGTAATTCTTTTCCTGACATATTATCATGCTCCTTCACCTTGATCTTAATAAGTTATGTGAAAACCTTACATTAGGTGAATGCCCAATATTAATGGGAAAAAACGTTACCACACAATTTAAGGTTATGCGGCTGTTCCGTCATCGGTAGGAGGAGAGGTGGTCGGGGAAATAACTCGCTTTCCGTGGGAGTACGGTGAGCCTCCTCGCTTCGCTGCGGGGTCTCACTATGTCCTCTAATCCCACAGTAGTCTCGTCATTTCCCCGACAACCTTGCTGTGAAGAAGAGGTGCGGAACATGAACGGTTAACGAATCTTAGAAGTCGGCACGTGCCCATTGATATAACAACATGTTTATCCTCTGTTTTCATGATGGAGGAAGACCCACTATTCGGGCACGTTTGTGAAAAAAATTGTGTGGTACCAGGTACCACACAATTTGGCGTCTGCCCACGGAAAGCGAGCTGTTTTCCCTGCCCTCCCAAACTCCATACGGGTCTTCTTGCTATTTATACTGTTATTTATCGTGCTAAACGTACTGTGTTTTAAAGTTTTCTCCACGGTATCGGAACTACTTACTCATAGAACACGGACCTTCTTTTTAAAATAGGTAAGGAAGTTTTGTTTTTAAATAATTCATGCTGATTTCGAGGCTTTTTATAGGTGTGATTCGGCTGGCATCTTGTTCAACAACCCACCACTGGATTCCAGTTTCCTCGCCTTTAGCTAAAACTGAATCAATATCTACTCCACCTGTCCCCAATTCAGCAAAAAACTTTTCTTCGTCCGTTGTCATATCCTTTAAATGTAAAAGTGGAGATCGTCCTTGATAGCGGTCCATCCATTCAATAGGATTTTTACCAGCCTTTTGTAACCAATAAATATCAAGTTCGGTTTGAAGCTGAGTAGAATCGGTGTCACCAAAAATTGTATCAAGGGCTGTTCGTCCGTCAGAAAGTTTCTCTAATTCAAAGTCATGGTTGTGATAGCACAAAGTTATTCCTTTAAGGTGACACTCTTCTCCTGCATGTTTCAATTTAGCAATAAGGTTTTTATAGTCAGCCTCACTTTCATGTTCAAAATAAGGACATACTACATACCTGCTACCTAAAATCTTCTGTTCCTCGATCACTTGAGTTAAGTTATTTTCGATTTGCTCCAGAGGCACATGGCTAGAGACGGCCTGTAGCCCAAGTTCATCTAATAGTTTTCGCATTTCTTTTGCACTATAATCGCCAAGTCCTGCAAATTCAACGCCATCGAATCCTAACTCAGCAACTTTTCTAAGTGTTCCTTCAAAATCTTGCTCGGTTTCGTCACGCAACGTATACAATTGAACGGCTACTGGAATTGCTTTCATTCAACACCCTCATTTCTTATTTGCTAGATTATTACGTTTAAAATGACTTTGTAACTAAGTGAATTCGTTTTCCTATTGATCATACCTAATTATATCTATTAATCCAAACTTACAGATTATTTATGATGATGACAAATGAAATTTTGGGAAAACGTTTGTCCTGAAATGTTGCTGTAATCACTAGTGTTCTTATTTTAGAGAGAAAGGGGAAGTAAAATCTACTAAATATCTGAAAATTCCTGTTGTTTTTCTGAAAGGGCCATGGTATAGTTTAGTCAATGAAGTTGTGCAAACGTATTCACGAAAACGCAATCATTACTATCATCATTACTAATTAAACGCGTTCATAGCTATTTATCTAAGTTTGTTTTTATCCAAATGCAAACGAATGCACGTAGGAGACAAGCCATGATCAAACGTTTAATAAACTAGTAACCTTGCATCCTGGCATTATATTTTTTTGTGGATATTGGAAGCGCATTCATTTAAAACAAAAAATTTAAGGAGTGTATTACATGAAGAGTAAGAGATTTTATACCGGAATAGCTTCAGCGTTGCTTGCTTCAACAGTTTTAGCTGGTTGTTCTTTTTCATCAGATGGCGGTTCTGATTCAGAGGGAGCTTCTGAGGATCAGGTAACTGTAGATGTTTTCCAATTTAAAGTTGAGTTTAAAGATCAGTTTGAAGAATTGGTAGATATGTATGAAGAAGAAAACCCAGATGTTAATTTAAATGTTAAAACAGTCGGTGGTGGTAACGACTACGGACAAGCCCTGAAAACTTCTTTCTCTTCAGGTGAAGAACCAGATATTTTCAACATTGGCGGTCCTACCGATGTAGACGAATATGAGAAATACTTAGCGGATTTATCTGATACGAAAGCGGCCGATGCTGCACTAGAAGGTACTCTCTCTTCAGTAGATAGAAATGATCAAATTTTAGGATTACCGTTTAACCAAGAAGGATACGGAGTTCTTTATAATAAAGAATTATTTGAACAGGCTGGAATCGATGCTGATTCTATTCAATCACATGAGGATTTGGAAGCCGCTGTTGAAACATTAGATAGTCAAAAGGAAGAATTAGGTATCGAAGCGCCATTTGCTCTTCCGGCTAAGGAACAGTGGGTACTAGGAAATCACTTAGCGAATGCTTTCATAGCGGACGAGTTCAATCATAGCGTAACGGAAGCGTATGAAGCTGATTCAATAGAACTGACTATGGGCGATCAAATGAAGCGTTTCCTTGATTTGCAAGCTGATTATTCTATCCAACCGGTTCTAAGCCTTGACTACTCCCAACAAGTGGAGGAGCATTTCTCCCTTGGTAATGTAGCGATGATTCAACAAGGAAACTGGGTATATAACACAATCGAAAGTATGGACCCAGAATTTGCTGAAAACAATGTTGGAATTCTACCAATTCCGGTAGAAGGCTATGAAGGAAAAATTCCTGTAGGTGTACCAAACTACTGGGTAGTAAACAAAGAATCTGAAGATGAAGTAGTACAAGCTGGTAAAGACTTCTTAGATTGGATGTATACTTCTGAAGAAGGGAAGAAATTTGTAACAGAAGAATTCAAATTCATCCCTGCATACGAAGGCTATGAAGATCAAGAAATCGCTGATCCTATTTCTCAAGAAATCTATGAATACGCATCTAACGGAAATACATTAGGGTGGGTATTCCTAGGAGCACCAACTGGATGGACTGAAGACTCAATAGGTTCTGCTATGCAAGAATACTTGGGTGGAGACATCGAGTGGGAAGAAGTTGAAGAAAAAGCCCGCGAAGATTGGGAAAGTGCTAGACAATAATAAAATAATGGGTGACAAGAGCATGTCAGACATGCTCTTGTCGTTACCATTTGAATATCTCATCTATTAAGGTGTTTAACAGGCAAATAGCTTAATAAATGAGATGTTCTCATTAATAATCTGAAATCGATACCATACAAAATTCGGTATAACTTTACATAAGTTATCGTAATCAGCATAGGAGGTCGTTTGAATGAGAAACCGAAGTCTTGCTTTTTGGCTCTTTCTTACACCAGTTATATTAGGGCTGGGTGTTGTTGTAGTCATCCCGTTTATTTACGGATTCATCTATTCTTTCACCGACTGGAATGGTCTAACAACTACAGAATTTCTTGGATTCGAAAACTATATTAATTTGTTCCAGGAAGCAGAGTTTATGAATTCCATTTGGTTTACCATCAAGTTCGCGTTCGTATCAGTTATTTTATTAAACATTTTTGGACTAGGGCTCGCACTGCTAGTCACGCGAAAACTAAAAACGAGCAATCTTTTAAGAACAATTTTCTTTATGCCTAACCTTATCGGCGGATTGATTTTAGGTTTTATCTGGCAGTTTATTTTCATTAGTGTGTTTGGTGACATTGGTGATCTAACAGGAATTGAAGGATTACAAGGGTGGTTAGCTACTGCAAATACAGGTTTCTGGGGTCTTGTAATTTTAACAGCTTGGCAAATGGCTGGTTATATTATGATTATTTACATTGCGTACTTGGAAAATATTCCGAAAGATTTAATTGAGGCAGCGAAGATCGATGGGGCTAGCGGCTTTCAACGGTTTAAGAACATTACCTTTCCTTTAGTTGCGCCAGCATTTACGATCAGTATGTTTTTAACATTGTCCATGGCATTCAAAATTTATGACCAAAACTTATCACTTACCGGTGGTGGACCTGCCAATCAAACACAAATGGTAGCGATGGAAATTGTTAACACAGCATTTTCCGATAATGATATGGCTTATGCTCAAGCAAAAGCTGTAATCTTCTTCTTAATCGTATCCGTTGTTGCACTTACGCAAGTTTATTACAACAAGAAGCGGGAGGTTGAGATGTAATGAAAAAAAATAATGAAAAAAGAAATTTATTCTCAATCGAAGTACTAGGTATTGTCTTAGGTTTAATATGGATTGCACCCTTTTATCTAATGCTTGTCAATGCATTTAAAACGAAGCGTGAAATTTTTTCAGGGGTTCTAGGCCTTCCTGAAGAGTGGGTAACAAAAAACTTTGTTGAAGCGTTTATAGATCTTGAGTTTCTACAATCACTGTTCAATTCGGTGTTGATTACAGGAATGAGTGTAGCTGTAATCATTATTTTCTCTTCTATGGCAGGATACGCACTTGCACGAAACAAAAGTAAAATCAGTGGTTTTATGTTCTTTACCTTTGTTGCGGCCATGCTCATTCCTTTCCAATCCGTTATGATCCCACTCGTTGCAATTTTCGGTCAGGCGGATATGTTGAACGCTGGCGGTTTAATCTTCATGTACTTAGGTTTTGGATGTAGCTTGTCCATATTCTTATACCATGGAGCAATGACTGGTGTTTCACAATCTATGGATGAAGCGGCTATTATCGATGGTGCCAATCGTTTTCAACTATTCTGGCACATTATATTCCCGTTATTGAAGCCGATATCGGTAACGGTTGGAATTTTAAACGTGATTTGGATTTGGAATGATTACTTACTTCCTTCCCTTGTTTTAAGTGAATCTAATGCAACTATTCCGTTGAAAATGTTCTACTTCTTCGGTCAGTATACGAAGCAATGGCATTTAGCATTAGCAGGATTAACAATTGCGATTATTCCAGTTATCATCGGTTACTTCTTTGCACAGAAACAAATTATTGAAGGTGTATCAGAAGGTGCAGTTAAATAAAAATGGACATTTAAGGAGTGGATGAGCGTGTCGGTTACAATTAAAGATGTTGCCAAACAAGCCAATGTGGCACCATCCACTGTTTCACGAGTAATATCTGATAGTCCAAGAATTAGTATGAAAACGAAGCGCAAAGTGCGTAAAGTCATGGATGAAATGGGCTATCATTTAAATTTAAATGCGCGTGTGTTGGTAAGACAATCTACACAAACCATTGGAATTGTAATGAAAAACTCGGCAACTCACTCATTTGAAAATCCGTTTTTTGCAGAAATTCTAAAAGGAATAAGTGGATCATGCCATGCCAATGAATATAGTTTAAATTTAACGACGGGTGAATCAGAGGATGCGATTTTTCAAGATGTAGTTAAGATGGTACAAGGAAAGCGTGTAGATGGGATAATTGTACTTTATTCAAAAGAAGATGATAAAGTAGTTCCTTATTTAATGGAGTGTGATTTTCCTTTTGTTGTGGTAGGAAAACCGCTTTATGGAGCCAATCAATTTATGTATGTAGATAATGACAACGTGCAAGCCAGTCGGGAAGCTGCAAACTATTTAATAGAATTAGGTCATAAGCGACTGGGATTCGTAGGTGGAGATTTACAGTTTGAAGTGACTCGAGATCGATTGGAAGGTTTTCAACAAGCTCTTCAGGAGCATAATATAGAAATCCCTGAAAGTTACACGAGAAATATTGAATTAGATAACTCTGCCAAAGGGAAAGAAGTAGTTTCAGATTTAATGAATTTATCAGAGCCACCAACAGCATTAGTAGTGACAGATGACTACAATGGTTTAACTGTGATGTCAGCTCTTCAAGCGCAACATATTAATGTTCCTGATGATGTTAGTATTATAGGTTTTAATAATACGATGATTTCTAAGCTTGCCAACCCACCTTTAACAACAGTGGATACAAACCCTTACCAGCTTGGATTTCAATCATCGAATGGCTTGATCGATACGCTGCAGACTCCTTCGATGCTAAAAAGAGGGGTCATTATTCCAACGAGCATAATTGAGAGAGAATCTTGTAAAGCAATTTAGTTATTATTGAACTAGGCTGGTGGCCTACTAAAATAAATGAAGGAGAGAATTTTATGAATATTACAGTGTGGAATGAATTTAGACATGAGAAAGAAAACAAAGTGGTTTCTGATATCTATCCTGAAGGAATTCACGGCACGATTGCTGAATTTCTTGAGAGTGATGAACATTTCGTTCGGACGGCTACCCTTGATGAAGAAGAACATGGCTTAACGGATGAAGTACTTGAAGATACGGACGTGTTAGTCTGGTGGGGGCATAAAGCTCATGACGAGGTAAAAGATGAAGTCGCTGAAAAAGTGAAACAACGCGTCTTAGACGGTATGGGTCTAGTTGTGCTGCACTCTGCTCATTTTTCCAAAGTGTTCCAAAAGTTAATGGGTACGTCTTGTGACTTGAAATGGCGTGAAGCTGACGATAAGGAACGTATTTGGGTGGTTGATCCGACGCATCCGATTACAGAGGGTTTAGGCGAATATATTGATATTGAAAAGGAAGAAATGTATGGGGAACACTTTGATATACCGGCACCTGATGAGCTTGTGTTTGTTAGCTGGTTTGAAGGTGGAGAAGTATTTAGAAGTGGGGCTACTTTTAAGCGTGGCCGCGGGAAGATTTTCTACTTCCGTCCTGGACATGAGACGTATCCAACGTACTATCACAGTGAGGTACAAAAGGTTATTCAAAATGGTGTGAAGTGGGCTAATAATGGCGGAACACCGAAGAATGTCTATGGTAATTCACAACCTTTAGAAAACATTTCAGAAAAGTAATTCACAAAGGAGGAGTTTATTATGTCTAATTTAAAAGTTGCAATTATTGGATGCGGAAGTATTGCGCAAAATCGTCATTTACTTGAGTATGAAGCTAATGAAGAGGTAGATATTGTTGCTGTTTGTGACATTGTGGAAGAACGAGCTATGGTAACTGCTGAAGCATTCGGTGCGAGAGCTTATACGGATTATGAAGATCTTTTCAGTAAAGAGAATGTTGATGCAGTTAGTGTTTGTCTTCCGAACTATTTACATGCTCCTGTCTCGATTGCTGGACTCAATGCTGGAGCACATGTGCTTTGTGAGAAACCAATGGCAACTTCTCGTGAAGAAGCTAATGAAATGATTGAGGCTGCAGAACGTAATGGTAAAAAGCTAATGATTGCTCATAACCAACGTTTTGTTTCTTCCCATGAAAAGGCTCGTAAGCTCATTGAATCTGGTGATCTAGGAAAAGTTTACAGTTTCCGTACGACTTTTGGCCATGGTGGTCCTGAAGGTTGGAGTGCTGAAGGAGAGGACAGTTGGTTCTTTAAGAAGGATCAAGCTTTTATCGGTGCAATGGGAGATCTTGGTGTACATAAAGCCGACCTTCTTCGTCATGTGCTTGGTGAAGAGTTCGTCGATGTAGCAGGGTTTATCGAAAACAACGCCAAAGAGGGAATTACTGTTGACGATAATGCGGTCTGTATTTTGCGTTCCGAAAGTGGTGTTGTTGGTACACTAACGGCGAGCTGGGCATACAATCCGCAAGAGGATAATTCAACTGTTATTTACGGGGAAAAGGGAATGCTACGTCTTGAAGATGATTCTACTTATTCCCTTATTGCACAGTATGCAAATGGTGATACCGTTAACTATGAACTTGGACAAATACAGTCCAATGACGAAGGTGGTCAAACGAATACTGGAGTCATTGATCACTTTGTGGAATGTATCGTTCAAGATAAAAAGCCATTAATTGATGGGGAAGAAGGTAAGCGCTCGTTAGAAGTCATTTTAGCAGCAATTGAGTCAGGTGAAACACGTAAAATTACACAGTTAGAGAAGTGATAAATGATGAGTAAATTAAAAATGGGAATGATCGGAGTAGGAGGGATTGCCCAGCAGAGGCATATTCCTGCTTTCTCGGAAATGGGTGAACAGGTCGAACTAACAGCTGTTCAAGATGTGAATCACGATCGCGCTAGTTCAGTAGCCGAAACGTTTAATATCCCAAATGTTTTTGAAGATTATCATAAACTTTTTAAAGTTGTCGATGCCGTGACGATTTGCACGCCGAATAAGTTCCACGCAGAAATTGCCATTGCCGCTCTTGAAGCAGGCGTTCATGTTTTATGTGAAAAACCGATGGCCATTACAACGCAAGAATGTGAGGATATGTTGGCGGCAGCTGAAAAGAATAACCGGTTACTATCGATTGCCTACCATTATCGATATACACCAGAGGCTAAGCTTGCTAAAGAAGCGATTCTTAATGGAGAAATCGGTGACCCACTTGTTACACGTGTTCAAGCTATGCGTCGACGTAAAGTTCCTGGCTGGGGAGTTTTTACTAATAAAGACCTTCAAGGTGGAGGAAGTTTAATTGACTTTGGTTGCCATTTATTAGATTTAGCTCTTTGGTTGCTTGATGATCCTAAACCTGTTGAAGTAATGGGGAAAACTTATGACCGTTTAAGCAAAACCCCGGATCAAGTCAATGACTGGGGAGCCTTTGATCATGAAACGTTTAATGTTGATGATCACGTAACGAGTTACATTACTTTTGAAAATGGACTTTCTATGCAGTTTGAATGTTCCTGGGCTGCGAATATTAAAGAAGACCACACCACTCTAAGTATTTCAGGGGTTGATGGGGGTATGGACGTGTACCCAGTACAGCTTTATCAAACAAAGCATGGAGCTGTTTGGAATAGCCAGCCTAACGTACTAGAAGAGAACCTTAGTCCAGGATTTCTGCAGGCGAAAAACTTTGTAGACAGTTGTTTGGGAGAGTCCGAACTTGTCGTTAAACCTGATCAAGCATTGAAAGTGACGAAATTAATGGAAGCTATTTATAAAAGTAATAAAATAGGATCTAGTGTAAAATTATCTTAACTTAGAACGGAGGAATTACAAATGAAATTAGGTGTATTCGCCGTGCTTTTTTCTGATTTATCCTTTGAAGACATGCTGGATAAAGCCAAAGAATCTGGATTGAAAGCTGTTGAAATCGGCACAGGGGGCTACCCTGGAAACGCACATTGTAATGTTGATGAGCTCTTGGAAAATGAATCAAAACGTGTTGAATATCTGGACAAAGTCCATTCCCGAGGCCTAGTTATCAGTGCTTTTAGCTGTCATGGAAACCCAATTTCCCCTGATGAAAAGTTCGCTAAGGAATCGCATGATGCCTTTGTTAAAACAGTCAAGTTAGCGAGCCTGCTGAATGTTCCCGTTGTGAATACGTTCTCCGGAACACCAGGAGGATCTGAAGCAGACACTTCACCAAATTGGCCAGTAACACCTTGGCCAGCAGAGTATTCAGACATACTCGAGTGGCAATGGAATGAAAAGTTAATTCCATATTGGAAAGAACAGGGCAAATTTGCAGAAGAGCATGGTGTCAAAATTGGACTAGAATTGCACGCTGGATTTCTAGTACATACCCCTCATACAATGTTAAAGTTACGAGAAGCAACAAATGATGCCGTGGGTGCGAATCTTGATCCGAGTCACCTCTGGTGGCAGGGGATTGATCCAGTCGCAGCAATTAAAATATTAGGTAACGCTAATGCCATTCATCATTTTCATGCGAAAGATACGTACATTGATCAAGATAATGTAAACATGTATGGGCTTACGGATATGCAACCGTACTCTGAAGTGAAAACTCGTGCATGGAGTTTTCGATCAGTTGGGTATGGACATGGTATTCAAGAATGGTCTAATATTGTAAGTGCCTTACGTACGTATGGATATGATCACGTGATTAGTATTGAGCATGAAGATCCAATCATGTCGATTAGTGAAGGCTTTAATCAGGCCGTGAAAAATTTACAAGCAGTGAATATCGAAGAACCACCAGCTGAGATGTGGTGGGCATAGATTGATTATGAGAAGGAGGACTTGATTATGGCGGATCGAACAGGTTTTATGGGCGGATTTTATGTGATTAGTGAGTGGATTATGAGATTCTCGCTTGGAAATCTTCTATGGGCTCTGTTTAATTTGCCTGTCGGGCTCCTTCTTCTTAGCTTATTATACATAGAAAACAGCGAATTGTTGATTTACTTAATAGCTCCGTTAGTCGTATTGGTTCCCTTTATTTTCTTCCCGGCAACGACGGCTCTGTTTGCTAAGGCACGTGAATGGGTCAGAAAAGAGGAAATGGAGACTACTGAACGCTCATTTATACGTTATTATAAGGAAAACTATTTGAAAAGCATGCTTGCTGGAATGGTGTTCGTTTTACTTTGGGGCGTTTTAGTCGCTGACGTTTATTACTTTTCTGATCGAAATGTATTTTTAATGAATGCATTTTTAGTGATGGGGATTCTATTGTTCGTTTACACTCTTAATTTTTTCTCCGTAGTCGTTCATTATGATATGAAATTAAGAGCACTCTTCAAACAAGCATTTCTTATAACGATTGGAAGTCCCCTTTTGTTTTTAGCACTTGTTATTAGTTCGGGAATGATCTTGTATATTAGCCTTTATATATTCCCGTTGTTAATCCCGATTGTAACTGGATCACTCATCTCATTTTTAGCATTTTCTGCATTTTACCGCTTGCATTTGAAAGTGTCTTCTCAAATAGAATCATAACCGTAATTTCCACGATCAGGCTTTAAAAACTTGGTCGTGGAAATTTTTGCTTTATAATGGGGTTATCTTATTGAAATGCAAATGCAGTGTAGCAAAAGATAATAGAAAGGGAGTTTTAAGTAAATGAAACCTTCCGAACAACGACAACAGTTTCGATTAAGAAAGGAAAATGGTACTACATCAGGAATGTGTGACAACTACTTACAGGCTAATATGATCATACTACCTAAGGATTATGCCTTTGAGTTTTTACTATTTTGCCAACGTAACCCGAAGTCTTGTCCGATTGTAGATGTATTAGAATCAGGTGTGGTTGAGCCTGGTGTCGCTGGAGCTGATATTCGAACGGATTTACCGAAATATCGTATTTATCGAGATGGAAAATTCACTGAGGAAGTGCATGATATACAAGAGGAATGGCGAGATGACTTTGTAACTTTTCTTATAGGATGTAGCTTCACATTTGAAAAAGCACTGCTGAAAGAAGGGATAGCTCTTCTTCATCAGGATCAAAACCGAGTCGTTCCTATGTATAAAACGAATATTTCCTGTGAAAAGGCAGGTCGTTTTGAAGGAGAAATGGTTGTTAGTATGCGTGCATTAAAACCCAATGAAATTGAAAAAGCTGTTCAAATCACAGAACAGTTCCAAACCTCTCATGGAGGACCTATTCATATCGGTAACCCTGAAGAGATTGGGATATATGATATCCATCAGCCAGATTATGGGGAGAGCATTTCTTTTGATAGCACAGAACGCACCCCTGTATTTTGGGCCTGTGGCGTTACCCCTCAAAATGTATGTGTACATGCGAAGCCGGAAATTATGATTTCACATGCCCCGGGTCATATGCTCATAACAGATCAATTAGAGGAAAAATAAAGTATATGCAGGAATCTATTGTGACCGTCATTTAAAATGGAACAGTTTCTGCTAAAATAACTGACACACTTTACTGGAAATGATCATCCCCATTTTATAGTGAGTTGCAGCCTCTAATAACAAAACATCTGTTAATCATTGTCCTGATTCATACGGTGAAGGTGAATAACAAAGAACCAAAACATACATTTTAATGAATAAAATAATGTATGTTTTGGTTCTTCTTAGATATTAGAGTTATTGAACTAACGCCCCAGATTGTGGAAAACTCAACTTAGAGACATTCCGGTGGTTTCCGTTACAAAGTATGGTGTTTGAAGGTCCGGGAAATCACTCGCTTTCCGTGGGCATGTGGTGAGCTTCCTCAGGCTACGCCTTGCGGGACCTCACCGATCATGTTCATCCCAGCTCTTACGTTTTATAAGGACGAAGGCTAAATCTAGTTCATCAATCACA